>JBAWGU010000762.1:0-4292 GCA_049593215.1 Pyrinomonadaceae bacterium | reverse complement strand
CGTGAGTCTTGAAGTGCCGTCAACTAGCGGCCCGCTTTCTTGCTCCCCTTCTTTGAAGCTTTCTTTGTGGAAGCCGCGCTACTCTTTGCTTTAATGGTCGTGTCCGTAAAGAATCGAACGCTAATCCGATAGTCTGACTGGCTGTCGAAGAGGAACTGGTCCTGTTGCGGCAATCCATTCTTGACAACATCCACTGTCAAAGTCACATTTGTGATCTTGGCCCCGCCATGTTTAGGCTTGATCTTTACCTTACGGCCTGCGGCATCCGTGAACTCGACCTCAACGCCGGCTGTAGTTGCAAAGGGCTTAAAGGGGCCGGGGCCGCCGCCGCCGCCCGTGATAACGATTGGGGGATCGCTCCCTACGACAAGTTTTTTCCTTTTTGAAGTTGCCATCTCGGTCTCCTTGTGAAATTGAAGTTGCTATTTCGAAGTATTGATTTCATCTAACTGTTTGCGAGCGTATCCGACATCGGGCCTTGCCAGATAACCTTTCGAGCCATCATCGCCTAACTTCTGTTGAAGCTTTGTCAAGAGGTCTGCGGCGTGCGAAGCATACTCGCGCGCCTTCGCTTCATCAGCAGCGCGGCGGCTGGCGAGCGCGGCGATTAACCACGCGCGCCATTCGGAATCCTGTTGCCCTGTGCGCGCGAAAGTTTCCTGCGCGCTTAGCGCATGGTTGAGCGCGCCCTGCGCGTCATCGGTTTCAAGCATCGCCTGAGCGAGAGCTAACTGCGAGCCGCCCAGCAGGCGCGCGTTGCTTTCCTGCGAGGCGGCGGCGAATGCTTCTTCGCACAACTGACGCCCCTGCCCTTTCGCGCCGCCGAAGAGTTGCGCCAAACAGAGCGTCTGCTTTGCTTCGACAGCCACATCTTTCTGCCCGCCCGCCGCGCTGAGAGATTGCTGGCTCTTCGTCTTTGCTTCCGCGAAGATACGTTTGCTTAAAGCCATGCGCGCCTGAAGCAGATATATCTCTGCCAGCAATCCTTTGTAGTTACTGTCCGGGCGCACGGCTGCGCTGAGGGCTTCGTCGAGCGACGCCTGCGCTTCCGTGTAGCGCCCAAGCTGCCAGAACATCTCGCCGCGATTAACGAGGTCGTATTCGAGATTGAATTTCGCGTCCAGAGATTTATTGATTCGATAGCTCTCTTCAAAATGGCGCAGAGCTTCGGCGTACTGCTCTTGCAGGCCGAGCGTAATGCCGATGCTGCTATGAGCGAACGCCTGTTGTGAGGTGTCTCCGACCTGCACGGCGAATTGGAGCTGCTCTTCAAAAGCGCGCAACGCGCCATCGTAATCGCCTTTGAGACGTTTAGCGCGCCCGATGAGCAGAAGTATCTGCGACCTCTCTTTGCTCCAGCCTCCCTGTTGATAAAGAGCGAGCGCGGGTTCGAGAAACTCAAGAGCCTCGTCTGCCCTGCCCTGTTGAATGCGCGTGCTCCCCAACATCCCGCGCGCACGCGCTTCGTTATAAAGCCCTTTATATCGCTGCGCGGATTCAAGAGCCTGACGGAAATATTTTTCGGCCTGCTCGTAATTGCCTTTGACAAAAAAGACGTTGCCGAGATTGACCAGCCCGCGCGCCGTCAGATTCTCCATGCCATTCGCTCGTGCCAGATCAACTGCCTCGCTCGCAGAGCGTTCGGCCTGCGCGGTGTCGCCTTCAAGATAGAAGACGCTGCTCAGTTGCAGGAGCGTCATAATCTGCTGCGAGAGATTGTTGATGGTGTGCGTAATGTCCAGAGACTTCTGCAACTGAGCGTGAGCTTCCGCAACTTTGCCCGTCTGCACAAGCAGAGTGCTGCGCTGGTAGAGGACACCCGCGACGCCTTCCATGTTGCTCTGCGCCTGATAAATTTTCTCAGCCTTCTCGAAAGAAGCGTTCGCGCTCTGAATGTTCTGCTGCCGCGCGTAGATGATGCCCGCGTGCAGGTATGGCGCGGCGTATTGCGGCGCGCGGTTGGTTGCCTCAAGATAGCTCTCAATCGCCTTCTTCCAATCCTCGCTCTTCTCATACGCGCGTCCCAGATCAACATAAGCATAAGCTTTCTCTTCATCCGGCACGGCGCGCACAATCTGCTGGTAATTCGAGACGGCCCCGCCGAAATTATGCGCGACCATATCCGTTATCGCCTGAAAATATTTCGCCTCAACTTCAGGCAACACCGAGCGGTCCGGCACTAAAGAGTTGGCGATCAGAATTTCGTCCTTGGCTTTGTCCGCATAATCCAACTCGCTCCACGCTTCAGCGAGACGCGCGTGCGACAGCGCGTAACCGCCGTCGGCCTTGATAGACTGCTCAAGCCTCTTGCTGGCTGTGAAATATGCGCCGTCGCGCAGTGCGTCAGCGCCCTCTTTGTACCAGCGCAGGGCTTCGGCTGAAGGCTGGTGAAGTTTAGTCCTCCAGAAGCGGCTGGCGACCCAGACGCCTGTTAAGAGGACGGCGGCCACAGCAATCATCGTGAAGACGGAGATGCGCGGGCGGCGCAGCATCTTTGAGATAGTCGTCAACGCGCTCTCGCCCATCGCGCTGTGCGGGATGGCGACACGCTGCGTGCGAGACTCGCTGCCTTCCTGCAAATCAGCCTGCACAGCCTTGAGGTCTTCGATAAACTCTTCCGCAGACTGGTAACGCGCTTCGGGCTTTTTCGCCAGCGCCTTCATCGTCACGCGGTCAAGCTCAGGCGGCACACGCGGGTTGACGGTCGAAGGCAGTGGAGGAGTGACGTGTATCACCTGCGCCGCAATCTCAAGCACGGTTGAGCCGACGAACGCAGGACGGCCTGTGATGCACTCGTAGAGCAGCGCGCCGAGCGTGAAGAGATCGCTGCGCCGGTCAACAGGCGTGCTCATCGCCTGTTCCGGCGAAAGGTAGAGCGGCGTGCCGACGACAACGCCGCTCTGCGTGCGCGTCCCTAAAAGCGTCTTCGCCTCCGAGTCAAAAGCTCCGTGTAAATCCTCCCGAAGCTGCTTGGCTAAACCGAAGTCTAAGACTTTGACTTCATTGCGCTCGTCCAGAGCGATGTTCGAGGGTTTGATGTCACGGTGAATAATGCCGTGACGGTGCGCGTCTGAGAGCGCCTCTGCGATGGCTTCGATGATTTTGACAGAGCGCGCCAGCGTCAGCCCGCCGTTGTGCAGCAGGTCGCTCAGCGACGGCCCCGTAATCAACTCCATGACGATAAAAGGCTGCCCGTCGCTCGTCTCACCGTAATCGTAGATGGTTGCGATATGCGGATTCGAGAGAGTCGAGGCGGCGCGAGCTTCGCGCAGGAAACGAGCGCGAAAATGATGTGTGTCCGAAGTCGGCTGCGGAAACTTAATCGCCACCTTGCGGCCCAGCGTCGTATCTTCGGCCAGATAGACAGCGCCCATGCCGCCCTCGCCGAGCTTACTGATGATGCGATAATGAGAGAGTGTCTGGCCGATCATAGCTTCGGAATTCCTTTGGACTCCGAAACGTGTCAGAAGAAAGTAGTCAAAGAGAAAAGATCGAAAGAGCGTGAGCCACAGCTACAGGGGCGATCAAAAAATTTGGGCATCTACTATCTTGTGTGGATACTACGATAAAGATTTCATCAATTCAACATCAAAGACGCGCGTGGGAGCGTTAGCCAGCCGCAAACGTTTCTGCTAGTCTGTTCACTATTAAAAAACTTTGGAGCTATGACATCTTACAATCAGCGCACGCCCCGTTTAGAGGCGGGCTATGCCCGCCCGTTCGCGTTGCATCGGCAGGCACAGTCCGCCTCTAAACAGGCGTGACGGGTGTGCGATGGTCTTCTGACGATTAAAGATGTATCCGGCAGGCAATCTCTTCATCAACGTCGCGCATGGTCGTCTCGAAGCGATCCTGAAAGAGCCGCGCTCCGGCGCAGATGCGCGTCGCGGCGTTGCGCTCGTGCTTCATCCGCACCCTTTAGGCGGCGGCACGATGCACAACAAGGTGGTCTTTCGCGCGGCAAGCGCACTGAACGACGCGGGGCTGTTGACGCTTCGCATCAACTTTCGCGGCGTGGGCCAGAGCACGGGCGAACATGATGAAGGGCGCGGCGAAACTGAAGACGCGCGCGCCGCCTTAGACTATTTGACACAACATTATCCCCAACAACCAATCACACTCGCGGGCTTCTCTTTCGGCTCGCGCGTGGGGTTGGAGGTCGGCATTCCAGACGAACGCGTTCGTCAACTGATAAGCATCGGCACGCCCGTTGACAAATACGATTTCAGTTTTCTGACAGAATGCCGCAAGCCCATCCTCTTCGTTCACGGCGAGCATGACGAGTATGGACG
>JBAWGU010000761.1:0-3829 GCA_049593215.1 Pyrinomonadaceae bacterium | reverse complement strand
AAGCTGATTATCGTCCAGACTGATGTCTAAAGCTTCACGGTCAATGCCCGGCAGGTCGAGCGCGATGAGAAAAGCTTCATCCGTCTCTTCCACATCCGCCAGAGGAATCCAATCCGCCCTCTCCAATTCGTAATCTCTCTCTCCTTCGCCGCGCGCCTTTCTCTCCGCTGCCTCCTGAAAAAGACGGTTCATACGTTCCTGCAAACCCACCAGATCGCGGAACGGGTCTGAATATTGAGCCATAACGATAACTATGAATTAGGAGCTGTCCGTTGCCCGTTGCCCGTTGTCAGTTGTTTGTGATTGCTGAGATGAATGATGGAAGCAATCCTTCAATATCAATCACACTCAAAAACAACGGACCACTGACTACGGACCACGGACAGCTTTTCATTCATCCTTTCCTTTTATGCTGCCGCAGCAGCAATGTCTGTTGTGATCTTCATCTCGTCGCCATCTGCGGAGACGCGCACGGTCTGGCCGGGCGCAATCTCGCCCTGCAAGATTTTGACGGCGAGCGGATTCTGTATGAGCGTTTGAATCGCGCGCTTGAGAGGCCGCGCGCCGTATTGCGGGTCGTAACCCTCGCGCGCAAGAAGCTGCTTCGCGGAATCATCAAGCACAAGCTTCATGCCGCGCTCTTCAAGCATTGAGCGTAGGCGCTCAAGCTGCACGTCAATAATTTCTGCAATCTGCTCGCGCGAGAGTTGATGAAAGATAACGATGTCGTCAACACGATTCAAAAACTCAGGCTTGAAATGCAGACGAAGCTCCTGCGTGACAGCTTCGCGCACCTGCTTCTCGTCGCCTTCCGCCGCCTGAATCTCGCGCGAGCCTAAGTTGGAAGTCATAATCAAGACGGTGTTTTTGAAATCCACCGTGCGACCCTTTGAATCAGTCAAACGCCCGTCATCGAGAATTTGCAGCAGCACGTTGAAAACGTCCGGGTGCGCCTTCTCAATCTCGTCAAAGAGAATCACAGAATAAGGACGACGACGCACGGCTTCCGTCAACTGCCCGCCTTCCTCGTAGCCGATGTAACCGGGCGGCGCACCAATCATGCGCGCGACCGCGTGCTTCTCCATATACTCGGACATGTCCAGGCGAATCATCGCGCGCTCGTCATCAAAGAGAAACTCCGCGAGGGCGCGTGCCGTCTCTGTCTTGCCAACGCCTGTTGGACCAAGAAAGATGAACGAGCCAATCGGACGATTCGGGTCTTGCAGTCCTGCGCGTGCGCGGCGCACTGCGTTGGCGACGGCAGTTAAGGCTTCATCCTGCCCGATGACGCGATTGCGCAGACGCTCTTCCATCGTGACGAGCTTGTGCATCTCGCCTTCGAGCATCTTCGAGACGGGAATGCCTGTCCACTTCGAGACGACTTCGGCAATATCTTCCTCGTCAACTTTCTGCTTGAGCATCACGCCGTCCTGCTGAAGCTCGCTGAGCTTGGCCTGCTCAGCCGCAAGCTTGCGCTCCTGTTCTGGAATCTCGCCGTACTGAAGCTCCGACGCCCGCGCCAGATCGCCTGCATTGCGCGCACGCTCAAGCTCAAGCTTCAAAGCGTCCAGCTTGCCGCGCGCCTCTTCCATGTGCTTGATTGATTCTTTCTCGGACTGCCACTTGGCCTTCATGCCCGAAGACTGCTCTTTGAGGTTGGCGATGCGCTGCTCTATCTCTTTCAGACGCTCCTTAGAACGCTCGTCCTCTTCGCGCTGCAAGGCCAGACGCTCAATCTCAAGCTGCATGATCTCGCGCTCAATCTGGTCTATCTCGACGGGAAGAGAATCAATCTCTATGCGAAGACGAGACGCGGCTTCGTCAATCAAATCAATCGCCTTGTCAGGCAGGAAGCGATCCGTGATGTAACGATTCGAGAGCGTCGCAGCAGCAACAATCGCAGAGTCTTTAATATCAACATTGTGATGCTTCTCGTAACGCTCTTTCAAACCGCGCAGAATAGCAATCGTGTCTTCCACGCTCGGCTCGCCGACATAGACCTGTTGGAAGCGACGCTCAAGCGCAGCATCTTTTTCAATATACTTCTTATACTCGTTAAGCGTAGTCGCGCCGACACAGCGCAACTCGCCGCGCGCCAGCGCAGGCTTCAACATGTTAGAAGCGTCAATCGCGCCCTCAGCCGCGCCTGCGCCTACGAGTGTGTGAAGCTCGTCAATGAAAAGAATTATCTGGCCCTGCGCATTTTCAATCTCTTTGAGGACAGCTTTCAAACGGTCTTCAAACTCGCCCCTGTACTTTGCGCCCGCGAGCATAGAGCCTAAATCAAGCCCGACCAGACGCTTGTTGCGCAGAGTCTCAGGCACGTCGCCCGAAATGATGCGTTGCGCCAAGCCTTCGACAATCGCGGTCTTGCCGACGCCGGGTTCGCCAATCAGCACCGGATTATTTTTTGTGCGGCGCGAGAGAACTTGAATCGTGCGGCGAATCTCGTCGTCACGACCAATGACCGGATCGAGCTTGCCCTGACGCGCATACTCCGTCAGGTCTTTCGCATACTTTGAGAGAGCCTGATAGTTTGCTTCGGCATTCTGGTCAGTGATGCGAACGCCGCCGCGCGTCTGCTCAATCACTTTTAAGAGGTCTGCATGATTGACGCCATGCTGGCGCAGCATCTTGCCAGCCGCGCCATCCTTCTCCTCCGCAATCGCCAGCAGCAGATGCTCTGTAGAGATATACTCATCCTGCATCGCATCCGCCTGCTTTTGCGACGCAGTGAAAATCTGGCTCAGTCGCGGGCTAAAATATTGCTGCGGCGCTCCCTGCACTCTGGGGAAACGCGCGATAGCGGCGTTCACATCGTTAAGTATGACCTGCACGTTCGCGCCGAGCTTGCCCAAGACGGGACGCACAATCCCTTCGGGCTGCTCAAGCATGGCGAAGAGCAGATGCTCAGGCTCGACCTGTTGATTCTGGTTGCGCTCCGCCGCCTCTATGGCAGACTGTATGGCCTCCTGGCCGCGCAAAGTGTATTTGTCTAAACGCATAAGGAATAAGAAAGTGATGAGTGATGAGTGATGAGTGATGAGTAAAAGCTTCTTTGTTTTTCACTCATCACTCATTACTCATCATTCATCACTGCTTTTAATTAACGGCTGCCAACCGCTTTGTTTGTTTTCTCGTCCGCGTTGCCGACGTTTTCGGCTTTAGCTTCAATCGTGCGTTTGCCTGCGGACTCTACGCTTTCGCCTTTAATCTCTATACGACGCGCTTTGACTTCCTCGCGTTTGGGCAGAGCCACACGCAACACGCCGTTGCGATACTCTGCGGTCGCGCCTTCTGCGGAAACAGTTTGCGGCAATGTGAAAGAGCGCGTGAAAGAGCCGTAGGAACGCTCTACGCGATGATAGTTGTCGCTCTCGTCTCTTTTCTCGAAGCGACGCTCGCCCCTTAAGGTCAGGATGTTGTTCTCTATGGAGAGGTCAAAGTCTTCACGATTCATGCCCGGAAGCTCCGCTTCGAGCACGATCTGGTCTTTGTTCTCGTAGATGTCAACATTCGGATTCCAGGCTCCGCGCGCAATCCCTTCGTCATCTCCGAAGGCGCGCGAAAGGTTTGTGGAGAAGAGGCGATTAACCTCGTCCTGCAAGCTACGCAAATCGCGGAATGGGTCGTAACGAATGATGCTCATAACAACTTCCTCCTTCATTTCAAGTCCCTGATAAACACAGGATTTGATGATAACTCATAGCCAAATCAAAGGTTTATGAGAATTTCGGCTGATGAGTATAAGTGCATAATAAAGGTTGAGTGCATCTTTGTCAAGTCGAAATTTCTGAAGCTCGCCGCCCTTACGGTTGGCTCTGTAAAA
>JBAWGU010000760.1:0-4769 GCA_049593215.1 Pyrinomonadaceae bacterium | reverse complement strand
AGAAAAGAAAGACAAAAGGCGTTGAATGCCTCTTTAGTTCTTCTGTTCTTTGCGCCTTTGCGTGAACCCTTTCTTTTGTGGCTACACTCAATCGCAAATTGCAATAATAAATCGCTCGAATAATCGTTGGTTTACCGGGCTTTTCAATAATCCTGATTACCGTAGTATTGTTCAAGAAATTTTGCTTTGCGTTGGGCAGCACATTCTTTTTGATTCTCCTGCGCCGTCTTCAAACTATTCTCAAATTCGCTGCGCCCTGTATCAACTAGCTGCTGATATATCTTGATGGCCTCTTCGTATGTGCTGATTGCCTCTGACAGCTTGTCCATGTTAAAGAACGCAGTCGCCTTGCTCGTCAATACCAACGCCAGGCTACTTTCTAACTCGCTGCGCCCGGCATTGATTAACTGTCGCCGGATCGCAATCACCTCGTCGTAGATGTTGACTGCTTCCTCCAGGTTACCCAGGTAAGCGATGGCGCTCCCCTTATTCATCAGCGCTATTGCCAGATCATTCGCCAACTCGCTGCGCCCCGCATTGACCAACTGCTGACGTATCGCAATCGCTTCGTTGTAAATTCCAATGGCCTCTACCAGTTTCCCCATGTTAGCGACGGCAAGCCCCTTGTTCACAAGCGCCGTTGCCAGATCATTAAATAATTCGCCGCGCCCGGCATTGATTAACTGCTGATAAATATTGATTGCCTCGTCGTAACTACCGATTGCCTGCTCCTGCTCGCCTAAGTAAGCGATGGCAATTCCCCTGTTCATTAACGCCGTCGCGAGGTCATTCGCCAATTCGCTGCGCCCTATATAAATCAACTGCCGATAAATCTTGACTGCTTCATCGTAGATGGTGATAGCTTCTTCCAGCTTCCCCATGTTAATGACGGCATTCCCCTTATTTATCAGCACATCTGCCAGATTATTTGCCAACTCGCCGCGCCCTGCATTGACCAACAGCCGATAAATACTGATGGCCTCGTCATAGATGGTGATAGCCTCTTCCAACTTCCCCAGGATCAGGAACGCGGTCGCCTTGTTCGTCAATACCGTCGCCAGATCATTCGCCAATTCGTTGCGCCCCGAATTGATTAACTGCCGATAAATATTGATCGCCTCGTCGTAACTACCGATTGCCTCCTTCTGGCTGCCCAATGTAGCGATGGCATTCCCCTTATTTATCAGCACGCCTGCCAAACTATTCGCCAACTCGTTGCGCCCCAAATTGATCAACTGTTGATGTATCGCAATCACCACATCGTAGACGCCGATTGCCTCTTCCAGCTTACCCATGTCGGCGAGGGCATTCCCCTTATTCATCATCGCCGTTGCCATGTCATCCAATAACTCATGCCGCCCGGCATTGACCAACTGTAGATAAATATTGATGGCCTTGTCATAGATGCCGATGGCCTCTACCAGCTTGCCCAGGTTAGCGATGGCAAGCCCCTTATTCATCAGCACACCCGCCAGATTATTCGCCAACTCGCTACGCCCCTGCTCTATCAAATAGCGGTACGCCGAAATCGCGTTGTCATTCAAATTGGCGGCGATAAAATGCTTTGCCTGCTTATGCGCCGCATAGGCTACCTTCGAACAATGCGAAGCATATTCTTCATCATTCCTTAACGCAGCTTCTTCCGCTCTTAATCCCGCTTCGCGCAGGTGGATTAAAACGAAGCGTAAGTTATAAAGCTGCGCGTCGTCTTCAGCCTCCAACTCTTTCCATTTGCCTTGATGCGCTGCCAATGCCAGTCGCGCGATGTTGGCGTGCGCTTCGCGCAAACGCTCTGCCATCGGCGCATCTTCACGCAGATAACGAACGAATGCCTCGTGCGCGATGTCGTAGCGGTTGTCGCCTTCATCTTCGCTCAGGCTGTCGTGCCACATGCGTACACGGTGTAGGCGCAGAAAGTCTTTGATACCAAGTAAGGCTACAGGTAAATCATAGGGCAAGTCTTTTTTTGGAATGCCCCAACCGACAAGCTGATTGATGGTCACAGGAGTCTGCGCCGCCGCCAGTAACAGCAACGCGTTCAAGTAAACGCTGTCATACAATTTGCCTGTCGCTTCGCGCAGGCTCGCCAGATAAGTCGGGTAAAAATCTCTGCCTTCGGGCAAGGTCTGCACATTGGCAAACGCTCCTGATTCCAGAGCGCGACAGAAATGAAAGGCGTAAAGAAAGACGCTGCCGCTACGCTGCAACACCGTCTCCATACTTTCGCGGTCACGGAGATTTTGAGGGAGATGCTCTTGCAAATACGCACGTAACAAACGCTGATTCTCTGCATCTTCGGGGCGGATTCTGATTTTTGTGAAACGTTCGGGCTGCCCCGTCGCTTTTGTTTTTGCATCTTGCTGTTCAAGTCGCTCAAGGTCTTGACGAACTCCGGGATGCAAAACTTCGCGGCTGGTGAGCAACACAAAACAGCCTGCGGGCAACCGTTCAGGCGCGGGCAACAGGCTGGTTATCGCCACTGCGCCCGCTTCGGGTTCGGGCAATTCATCCAGCGCATCAATCGCCAACACAAGTTGGTCCAAACCGTTCGCGCTCATCAACTGCGTAAGGTATTCGGCAAACTGCTCCTGTAAATCAGTGATGGCGGCGACGTTGGTTTGCGCCTCCTGAGTGCGAAAGCGAAGCGTTTCTCTGGCACGGTCTGATAGTTCGCTGATAAAGGTTCGATAATCGCTCAGCGCGCCCGAAAGAATGTGATAAGCGAGCACAGGTTTGCCTCGCTCTTTGCCTTCGCCTGCGAGGGCGCGGACAAAGAAAGTCTTGCCCATGCCGGATTCGCCGACCAGATGGACATAACCTTTCGATTGCTCTTCAACGATGCGCCAGAAGTTATCTGCCAGATAATCAGGGCGCACGAGTTCTTTATCAAAATCGCGGAAGAGGAGAGCCAGATTCCCCTGCACTTCCTGCGAATCATAAGAGGCCCTCTGCCAATCGAAATGCGGCGGCAGCTTGGCCGCGAGCTTTTGCGTTTCCAGCCAATTCTGATAACTCTCCTCGTGCCCGCCGAAGTATTCGAGGAAATAGGTCCTGTGCTTATCTTTCTTGCGTTCATAGCGATTGCGGTCAAAGAAGAACGCCGTCGGCTGCTTGCAATGAGTGCATCGCTGCAAAGACATCAACAGGCCAAACGGCAGGACGCGGGAAGAGGAACGATGCGCATACTGCATCAAGAGCGGTTCGCCTTCGGGTTCGTGTGTATGCGACTCGACATAAGGCAAATCCTTTTCGCCTTGCCATGTGTTGCGACTGCCATCGGGCGCAACGCTGACCAGCGACCAACCGGCAAAGACCGGGCGCAAGGCTTGCAGAAATTCGTGCAGGACGGATAACCAACGGTTAGTCTCTTCGGCATAAAAGCCGTAATTCGATTTGAACGTGCCGTGACCGAACACGCGGTTGCGCCATTCGACAAACCCGTACTTGTTCGGGTCTGTCGAGCCGCCGTCGCCTTTGAGCCGCTTGGTTAACTCGGAAAATTGTTTTCCTTCTTTGCCTTTCAACTTGAAAAAGAGATTGAACAGTTTGGGAAACAGACGACCGCTTTGGTCCAGCGATTCAGAGCGTGCAAACGTCTCAAGCGATCTCAACGCGCCTTTGTCTATTCTGTCGTCTTGCCCGATCAAGAGCGTGACCCAATCTCCAAGCGAAAGACCGCCGCGTTTGAACAGCAAGCCAATAACTGCGCTCGCATCTTCGGGGTCAGGGTTGGCTCGCAGGAAATCTGCAATCGCCACGCAGGTTGTGAATTTGAGCAAGGACTCGAAAGCGTCACGCAGTTGCCACGCGGCGGCGATGGGCGATTGCTTGTCCAACTCGTCCTGCAATCGCGCATAGGTGAGCGCGAGAGGGAAAGGGAAATCATTGATGACCCAATCGAAAACTTCTCGCTCATCCCGCGTGGGAAAAAACTTAAAGTTGTCTGATGACATATTCAAAGTCTCTTTCGTTATGATACAAAAAGACTGGAACTCATCTCATGCGGCTCTTGCCCGAACTGATTTTCAGTGGCCTTAATCCAGACGCTTGAAAGTATTATACGCACGTCATAGAAAGTCTGGTAAAACTTATCGTGGGCGCGGACACTTGAAGAGGTTGCCGCAAACCAGCCGGGCTAACGCCTCGATAGCAGCCCTCTCAAGATGCTTCCTGTTAGACAAGGGAGCAGACATCTCATGCGCCTGTCAGATTTTGAGGGAGGGAACTATGTACCGATTGGTCGAATCTTCAAAGCCGGGCGAGGTTGAACGGGACCAAGCCGTCCGGCTACTCACAGAGCGTGCTGTCCTGACCCGCTCTCTCTGCCGCGAGTTGCTTGACTGTGACGGACGTTTCAGCGACAGACGCTCAAGCACAGCCCTCTCCTTCCTCTTACAATGGGTCGTGCGGAATCTGCCGGAGTCAGTCCGTGTCGAGCCGCACCCTTCTGACGGCATTGACATCATGGTTGTCCCTGATGACTGTCAGGAGTTGCTGCGAGAGATACAAGATGGAGCGCAGGTCGGTGAAGCCTTCTTCATGCTCTTGACGGCGGACAACAGCCTACAGGCAGATGGTGACCGGACAACGCTTCGGAAGAGACTCGATACTTACTGGGCCACCCACTCTTCTGCCGCTTCCGCACCGTCTCTTTTTTCGTCCTTGTGAGGCATCTGATTATAGGCTAGCAATTTACTATTGAGTCTAAGCGGAAAGGCGGTTCACCGCAGAGGCGCAGAGACAGCGCAGAGTTTACGCAGAGAGGTTGA
>JBAWGU010000759.1:0-3918 GCA_049593215.1 Pyrinomonadaceae bacterium | reverse complement strand
CACTCATCACTGAGGTTTCATTATGGCAGTTATCACGATGCGCGAGGCGCTCAATCAGGCGTTGGCTGAAGAGTTGCGGCGCGATGAGAATGTTTTTCTGATGGGCGAAGAGGTCGCAGAATATCAGGGCGCATATAAAGTCACGAAGGGCTTGTGGGAAGAGTTTGGAGACAAGCGCGTCATTGATACGCCGATTACGGAGCTTGGATTCGCGGGTCTGGGCGTCGGCGCGGCGATGGCTGGCCTGCGCCCGATTGTCGAGTTTATGACTTTCAACTTCTCTATTCTCGCCACAGACCAGATGATTAACTCCGCAGCGAAGATGCTTTACATGTCCGGCGGGCAGTTCAAAATTCCAATCGTCTTTCGCGGCCCCGGCGGCTCCGCTTATCAAGTCTCTTCGCAGCACTCGCAGGCTCTCGAATCATGGTTCGCATACTTTCCCGGCATCAAAGTCGTGATGCCTTCAACGCCTGCCGATGCGAAAGGCTTGCTCAAGAGTTCGATACGCGACGATAACCCTGTCGTCTTCATAGAGCAGGAACGCATGTACGGCATCAAAGGCGAAGTGCCCGACGAGGAAGACTTCACAATCCCGCTCGGCGTCGCTGACATCAAGCGCGAAGGCACGGACGCAACCATCGTTGCGCGCTCTTTGATGGTCCCAGCAGCTTTGAAAGCCGCCGAAGAGTTGGAGAAGCAGGGCGTTTCTGTCGAAGTGATTGACCCGCGCACCATCAGGCCGCTCGACATTGAGACTATCGTTAAGTCCGTCAAGAAAACGAATCGCTGCGTCGTTGCGGAAGAGTCGCATCCCTTCTGCGGCGTTGGCGCAGAGATTAGCGCGGAGATTACCGAGCGCGCTTTTGATTATCTGGACGCACCCGTGCGCCGCATCTCCGGCGCAGACGTGCCCATGCCCTACGCCAAGAATCTTGAAAACCTTGCCATCCCCGGCGTCAAAGAGATCGTCGCGGCGGTGCGCGAGGTAGCTTATCTATAAGACTGTCCGTTGTCCTTTGTCCGTAGTCAGTTGTATCAGAGCTGCGAACATCGCTTTAAGAAACAACGGACAACTGACTACGGACAAAGGACGAATTCATGGCAACACAGATTGTAATGCCTAAGCTTTCGCCGACGATGGAAGAGGGACAGCTTTCGCGTTGGCTCAAAAAAGAGGGCGACAAGGTTTCTATGGGCGAGCCGCTCGCGGAGATTGACACGGACAAGGCAACGATGGAGATGCAGGCGCTCGGCTCCGGCGTGCTGCGCAAGATTTTGATTCAAGAGGGCGAGACCGCGCCTCTGGGCCAATTAATCGCCATTGTCGGTGAGCCGGACGAAGATATTTCTGCACTTCTAAATCAAGCGCAGTCCGGCGCGGCGGCGACTGAAAGCAAGAAGAACATCGAAGAGAAGGTTGAAGTGGGCGGCGACGGCGCGCAGCAGGAGTTAGCGCAAGTCGCTCCCGAAGGTGCGCGCACACAGGCCGCGACTCAAGGCGAGCCGATTAAAGGCGATGTCGGCGGCGCACCTTCATCGAGCCAGCAAAAAGCTTCTGGCGAACAGAGACCCGCGCCGTCAGGCAACGGCAAGCAGGCAGGCGGGCGTTTAATTGTCTCTCCACTCGCCGCACGCATGGCCGCAGAAGCTGGCATCAATCTTCATTCATTAACGGGCAGTGGTCCCGGCGGGCGCATCGTCAAACGCGACATCGAAGCCGCCATGAGCGCGGGCCAACAAAAGCCTGCGGCGCAGGAAGCAGCCGCGCCGCAGCGTCACCTTCGCGCAGTCGAAGCGAGCGCGCAGCCCTTCCAACTGCCGGAAGTAGAAGGCGCATCGCCTTTTCGTGATGAGCCGATGACAGAGATGCGCAAGATCATCGCGCGTCGTTTAGTAACTTCAATCGGCCCTGTGCCGCATTTCTTTCTCACGACGGAGATTGAGATGGACCGCGCCGCAGACGCGCGCAAGCAGATTAACGAGCTTGACGAAGAGAACAAAATCAGCCTCAACGATCTCATCATCAAGGTCGCTGCCGTCGCGCTCACGCAGCATCCGCAGGTCAACGCATCTTTTCAGGAAAAGACGATACGCTACTACGAACGCGCAGACATCGGCGTCGCCGTTGCTATCGAAGACGGGTTGATAACGCCCATCGTGCGCTCTGCTGATCGCAAGTCTGTCACACAGATTGCGCGCGAAGTACGCGAGCTTGCCGAACGCGCACGCGCTCGTCGCCTGCGCCCGGAAGAATACACGGGCGCGACATTTTCAATCAGCAATCTCGGCATGTTCGGCATAGACGAGTTCACAGCCGTCATCAATCCGCCTGAAGCTGCAATCCTCGCCGTCGGCGCGATGACGCCAAAGCCTGTCGTGCGTGATGGTCAGGTCGTCGTGCGCCAACTGATGAGAGTCACGATGTCCTGCGATCATCGCGTGATTGACGGCGCGACGGGCGCGCGTTTTCTACAGACTTTCAAGAAGCTGCTGGAGAACCCGCTTTACCTCATCGCATAAAAATTTTCGATCATAAAAAGGGAGGGAACATGGACGAGCAGTTGAAGCACAAGAACACTGAATCCAAGAACGCTGGCAGCGACAGCGAACAGAATCCGACCGCGCAAACAGAGGCGACAGGCAAGACGCAATCAGGCGCGGATGAAGATGCGCGCCCTGAAGATGAAGTGACAGGCGAAGGCACGGGCGCACGCGCAGGAGAGTATAGTTAAGGCAAAAGGTAAAAGTAAAAAGGCAAAAGTGAGGCGGAGAACCACATTTAATTAAAAGGTTATCTTGACCGATTTAATTAAAGTTGGCTTCCCTGACTTTTGCCTTTTACCTTTTTACTTTTGCCTTTGCGCAGCTATCGCAGGCGGCACAAACTTATTGAGCTTGTGGAATGGATTCTGAAACTTTAAGTGAACAACGAAGCTCTGCTGCCGCGCCGCATCTTGCGCTGATCGCTGTCCAACTGTTTTTCGGCACGTGGCCGATCTTTGGCAAGATAGCCTTGCGCGCTCTGCCGAGCACAGGGATCGTCGCCTTCAGAATCGGCGGCGCAGCCGTTGCCTTCTCCATCCTGCAAAAATTAATCGGACGCGTACAGAAAGTTCGCAAAGGCGATTATCTCCGGCTTGCGCTTTCAAGCCTGCTCGGCGTTGTCTTCAATCAATTACTGTTCGTTAAAGGCTTGTCCTACACGACAGTCATCAACGCGACTCTGATTGGCACGACCATCCCTGTCTTTACGCTCATCTTCAGCATTGCCTTCGGCTATGACCTGCTCTCGTGGCGCAAAGCTCTGGGCATTGTGCTGGCGGCCTGCGGAGTGATTTATCTGGTTGACCCTCTGCGCTCAAATTTTTCTCACGAGACCACGCTCGGCAATCTCCTGATTGTCGCCAACTCAATCTCTTACGGCGCGTACATAGCCATCTCGCAGGATTTGGTCAAACGCTACGGCGCGCTCACTTTCATCACGTGGGTATTTGTGATTGGAAGCATCGTCACGATTCCAATTTCCGTCTGGACACTGAGGGGCGTGCCTTTGCTTCAAATCAGCGCGGGCGTGTGGCTGGCTGTGCTCTACATTATTTTAATCCCAACTGTCGGAGCCTATTATCTGAATGGTTGGGCGCTTGCGCGGGTTGCGCCGAGCACTGTAGCAGTTTACATCTACCTTCAACCTCTCATGGCCTTCGCTCTTGCGCCGCTTATCTTAGGCGAGCAACTGAACTCGCGCATCTGGGTCGCCTCTCTGCTCATCTTCGCGGGCGTCGCCATCGTCACACTACGCACACGTAGCCGCGTCATGGAAGAAGTCTCGGAACATCCTGATGCCTTAAGCCATTAATGAATTAGCGCTGCGGGTCTCGTCCCGTCTGGTCTCGTCCCGTAGGGACGCTTGAGTTT
>JBAWGU010000758.1:0-8684 GCA_049593215.1 Pyrinomonadaceae bacterium | reverse complement strand
CTTGAAAGGACTGGCTCAATTCAGCGAGCCGCTCACGCGGCTTAACGTGTTGCCTCGCTCTGATGTTTAACTCGCGCTAAGAATTCGCTCACATCAACGAAGGCTCAGAGATCAATCATCATCGCTTTGCTGATGTTGTCATCTCCGGTCAACTCCTGCGTGGAAAAATATTTGCTGCCTTTTTTGAGAGCCGTGACGAGGGTGCCGCGCGGCACTTCCGTGTGAGCGTCTTCGTCTCCGTGCTTATCCTCTCGCGTAGAGATGACTGTTTGCAGGTCTTTCTTTGACGGCTTATCGCGCCGGTGTGTAAACATATCCCAGAGAGAATGCGGCGTCGCGTTGCGGCTTCCGTGATGCCCTACCTTGTAGAGCGAGACATCCTCTAGCAACGCTCTCACTGCTTCTCGTTCCGCATCCGGCTTATGCTCTTTGAGCGCGTAGTTCCAATTCTCTATCTGCGCGTCGCCCGGAAAGAGCAGCTTCTTGCCGTTCACTTCAAAGAGCAGAATGATGCTGGTGTTGTTCATCGCATCATCGAGTATGCGAACAAGCTCAAGCAACTGTGTGGCGCGAACCTGATGCAGGCGGCGAATAAACCAACGTGTATGCGGCGGCGTGCGTTGATTATAGGAAGAGGACTGGAAGCCCGGAAAGAGTGGGCCGCTCTCACCCGTGACAATTCTTCCGGCCTTTGCCTGCAACATCCAGAACTCAGGGTCTGTGTCCGTCTCGCGTAGGATGGTTTTCGATTGTTTCAGAGTCGGAGGCCCAAGCACGTGCGTCTTCACGCCGGGCAGCACATCTTCAAGACCCGACGCGCTGCCAAAGTTAATGTAGAAATTTCCCGACCTGCCCTTAGCCATTTCGTTTAAGTTGTCTATCGCAGATTTGTTGGCAGGCTCTTTGTCGCCTTCATTGTCTGCGGCCAGAAAGCTCAGGTGATCAATCAAAGTAGGGCTGAGTCCTGAGCGCAGGTGTTTGACTTCGGCCAGCGCAGAGTTGGAGAGCGCGTGCATACTGTCGAGTGATGCGAGAAAAGCTTTACTAGAGTTTGTATGAAGCGTCGTCGCTTCCGTTGCCTTGCTTGTCGCTTTGGGGTCTTCGGTCCAAGGTTGTATCACAACGTCGGGCTTGCAAGCGGCGATGATGTTGCCTGTGGTCGTCCCCGCTTCATTGGTCGTAAAGCCGCTGATGTGATCTTTGTGCCGGTGCGTGGCAATGACGGCGTGAAGCTTACCACCCGTCTGTTTCTGAATGTCGCGGGCCACGCGCAGCATCAGGTCTGCGGGCGCGACTTTGGGCTTGGCGGTGCTGCCAAAGTCTATCAGGACGTTGCGGTCTTCTATCGCGCCGCCTGCCACCTTGTACTGAAAGGTAAGCAGAAAGCAGTCGCCGAATCCCACTTGATACGTGCGAAGGATGAGCTTATGTGGCTTCGATGACTTGGTCAGCTTGCTCGCCGTTGACGCTTTCTTCGAGGCGGCTGAGGCTGATTTCTTCGTCGCCTTCTTCGCTCCCGAACTCTTCGCGCCACTCTTCTTCTTTGAGGCTGTTGCCATTGTCCATCCTCCTCTTGCGGGATTTTTGAGGGAAAATATTAAAGCGGTCCCGGTGCATCTGTGCGAAGCGTCGCTCGCTGTACCGCTCACGCGCGCCCTCTTCCTGCGGCGTGTCGAAATAGCCGTACTGCCATAGATACCTGAGCCGTCTGCTTTGTCGCTCAGGGTTCAGGATGCGGTTGCGTATGTGGAACTTTACGCGACCGAATTCGTCGAAGACGAGCGCGCCGCCGCCAAACACTGTGATGCTGCGCTTGTAGAATTTTTTCAGCATCTCCGTTGGAACTTTGATTCCGAACTGCTTTAGCTCATCCACTTCAATATTGAGTTGCTGATGATATTCGGCCACGGTCTCGCGCAGGACGAATCCGTCATCAGGATTGATGCGCACGCACGGGCGCACGGAGAGCACCTGCGTATAAGCGTCTTCTTCAAGGCCCAGCTCAACGCGATTCTCCCAGATGAAACGAAACATCTCGTCAGGGTCGCGTGTCAGAGATTCAAAACGCGAGCGGTCGTAACTGAGATGGCAATCGGGAGGCTCCCAGAGTCCGCCTTCAGCTCTGGAAGTCGGGTTCATGCCGTATGCCTTGAAGCTTTCTAAAAGCGTCTGGCGAAAATTGTACTTTGAATCATCCGGCCTGATCTCATGGTCTGCGGTCAGGAGCGCGCTTAAGAAATCGCAGAATTCAAGATCGGTCGCAGGGGTGTAATCGAGCGCGCGGATTGACATCGTTAAGAGATAATCTGCGGCGTTTGCTCCCTCTTCGACCACTCTTTGCCGGTCCAGAAATCCTCCCTGCTTCTGCTTCCCGGTAGAGTTCCGAACGGGCTGGTCGCCGAGCGCCTCTAAACGCTTGCACCAGACTGTGAGAAACGCATTCATCATCGCCGCGACCAGCAGCTCGCCGCGACGATGCGGCTCTTCATACTCTTTCTTCTTCATGTAAAAGTCAGGAGCCTCCGGCAGAGGAAGCTCGGCAGGCGGTATCAATTCGACGGAACGCCGCAAAGCAGTCTTGCGCATCCCTGACCTTTCATCGGAAGACTCTAAGCCAAACTCTTCACCCAGTCCGAGAATGACAGACTTGCGCAGAGCCTCAACTGTCAGGGTCCTGCGCGCGATGCGGCTAGTATCGCCCGCATCTAATTGGCCCAGGTCTATCACGCGCTCGACCACGCCGGGCAGAGAGAAGATAGAGAGCAGGGCGACGACATCTGCGAAGCCTTCGTGAAAGCCCGCCTGTTCGGGCGATGACGGGTCAGTGAAGCGTTGGCGCAGCCCGTCAACAAGAGCGTGCGTTGTTTCGTGGACCACAATATCATGCGAGAGGCAGGTGAAGACCCATTGCGTATTTGCTGCCGGAGCGTCTGTCTGTGCCTTGCCGTCTTTTTGATTGCCGGAACTCTTCGGAGGCTTGAGCTTGGGGAAATAGCCGAACAACAGTGCGCGGTCGCGCTTGGAGTAGAATGCGTTGGCATCTGCAAAGGCGTGCGGGCCGACCTGCAACTGGTGGCCGTGAAAGCTCCAACTGACGCGCCGCCCCAGAGCAAACTCGAAACGCGCGAGCGTTTTCATCACAATGGCGTAAGCGTTTTGTGCATGGAAGGTCGGATTGTTGAGAAGCGTTGCATCAGGCTCGTCTATGAACGGGTCGCAGTATTTGCCCTGCTCAAGATGCTTATACTCAAGCGCGGCGTATAGCTCGCCCGTAGAGGAATTGTAATCTATCACCTGAACGCGGTAGCCGCGCGGCCCGGGCGCAAGCTCTTCGGCAGGCACATCCACCTGAGCCGTGAGGATGACCTCTTCATACTCACCCTCATCTTTCACGCCGCTGCTCGTCTTCTCATCCGCCCGCTCTATTTTCTTTCTGACTTTGACGCTCGGGTCCTGCGCAATGATCGTGAACTTTTGAGTACGATTTTGTGAAGCCATAAATTTCAACTCCTTGTCGGGGATGCGCTCGACTCCGAAGTCCTGCTCGGTGAGCGCTTGGACCTTGCGAGCATTGAGTTTTTCCGGGGCACAGGATTCCTTCTTTCAGCTTAGAAGGTGAAGATTAAAAGACTGGCTCTGCGGTGAAGCTCCCAACATTCTGCAAGTTGCGAGAGGCGCGAATTTTATCACCGAAGGTGAAAATTGCAAGTATAATTCCCGAAATGGGTAGTATCCTAATTTCAAATTAGAGCGGCACAGTATCTAGCTAGAGACGGTCTCAGGTTCTATAGCTTCAATAACATCAGCTAGACTAAAGAAGGACGGCCTACACACCTTCACACTTTCTAGGGAGACTTGCCATGTCACATACTAACGAAGCTTCTCTCGTGCAACTTCACATCGCTGAGTACCAAGCTTTAACTACGCGCGCATCATACTGGATTGTTCTTCAATTCGGCTTATTGCCTGTCGTCCCAATCTATTTGACATTAGCGGCGCAAGTCTGGGAATCCGGCGCGATAGTAAAAGAGGCGGTCATATGGGGTACTGTGGCTGGATTACAACTGCTCGGACTCGTGTGGACACAGACGCTAATTGAGATGTACGCCGCAGTGAGCTACATAGAGCTTTATCTACGCCCACTCGTAAAGAGCATAGTTGATACTGACCGCGTATTCTGGGGCTATGAATTATATCTGATAAAAAACAGGCCAGCACCTGCGCTCTGGGGGGATTTGGGTATTCCCTCTCTGATTTTAATTGTATTAGTAACAACTTTTCTGATTCGCTTACGAGTAATTTCACGATGGGACATCTGCGGTGTAATTGTAAATCTGATTCTACTAAGTCTCATATCGTTAAGCGTCTGGAAGATGAGAAAAATGCGGCGCGAATGGTCGGCATTTGACGTAAAGCTTGCGGAGAAACTTGAGAAAACCCATAGGACTGGCATGAAATCAACAGAGTAAACTTAGCAGATAAATCTCTAATTTGAAATTAGGACACTACTCCGAAAAGCTCTTCGCAGGAACAATCGTCTTCGTTCAGGTGTCTTAAGTTCTAATCTGACATTGTGAAGGAGAATGAGATGAAAGCTCATAAAGATTCTGTGTTCAAATTGCTTGCGCTCTCCGTCATTATGATGTTTGTCTGTGCTCCTTCTTTTGGAAACGGGTTGAAGGGAAGAGACGCGCAGCAGTCGCGCGTGTCTAAAGGCGCGCGCGCTTTAAAAATTCCATTTGAGATTAGTGACGGCGGCCACATCTTCCTGAGCGTTCGCGTCAACGGCTCTGAGCCTGTTTGGTTCGGGCTTGATAGCGGCGCGGAGCAGACGATGATCGGCCAAAGTGCGGCGGCTGCGCTCCGGCTTAAAGTTCGCGGCGGGATGCAGGCGGCGGGTGGCGGTGAAGAGTTGGTTGATTTCGGCATCGCGCGAAATGTTTCTTTCGGCCTGCAAGACTTTAAGTTTGTCCTGAGCGAAGTCGGCGTGCTTCCTCTGGAATTTTCTTCGAGCATTCCGGGGCAGAAAATCGCAGGGCTTCTCGGCTACGATTTTATCAGCCGTTTTGTCGTTGAGATTGATTATGCTTCGCACGTCATCAACCTGCATAGCCCGCGCGGCTACATCTATCGCGGGCGCGGCGATAGCGTTCCCGTTAAGATGATAGACGGCAATCCGCACATCCTCGCGCGCGTCGCGCTGCCGGGTCTCGCGCCCGTCGCCGGAATGTTCGTGCTTGATAGCGGAGCTAATACAGACATTTTCTTTTACAGCCCCTTCGTTAAGACGCACAAACTTCTTGAGTCCACGCAGCAGACTACGGAAGCTGCTACCGAAGGCATCGGAGGTGAAAGCAAAATTCGCATCGGCGGCGCAACCAATGTGCAGATCGGACGAACATGGATTGCCAACCCGGTCGTGCATTTTTCTCTGGCGGAGAAAGGAGACAGCGCGAGCACAATCGGAGCGGGCTTTATCGGAGGCAAACTGCTGAGCCGCTTCAAGACCGTCATCTTCGACCAGTCGCGCCGCCGAATTATTTTTGAGCCGAAGGAATCTCTATGAATGAATCAGTCCTGAAAAGTTTTGAAGAGCCTGACGAAACGCGCGTGTTTGAGAAAGGCAGGTTTGAGATTGTGCATGTCGGCGGCATGACTATCGGGCGCGCGACCTACGAGCCGGGTTGGAAATGGTCCGAGCATGTTGGTCCTCTAACGGGCGCACAGCTTTGCGAGGTTGAGCATGTCGGCTTAGTCATCTCCGGTCGAGCAGTGGCGGCGATGTCAGACGGCAGCATAGTTGAGCTTACTCCGGGAAAGCTCTTCTACATTCCGCCCGTCGCGCACGATAGCTGGGTCGTCGGCGAAGAGCCTTACGTGTCTCTGCACTTCTTAGGCGCGGAGCATTATTCAAAATAGCCGTAGGCTGCCTTGAGTCCATGCGCTCACGGCTGCTGTTGCTGATTATTGAAGGAGAAAACTTGGCACACGATAAAACAGGAATTCGCTGGGCGAGAGTGATTGCGGCGGGCGTGCTCACGGAAGTTTGCGTCATTGCGATCATGGTCGCCGTGATGACGGCGCACAACCTGATGGCGCGTGGCGAGACGCTTGCCGAGCAGACGGCGTTTGCCGGTCGCGCCGGAAGCTTTATTGGACCAGCAGGCGGCGCGCTGCTGGCTTTCCTCTTCGCGTTGTGGGCCTGTCGCCGTCTCAAATCGGATTTCATCTTGAACGGCCTGCTGGTCGGCCTCGTCGCCGCGATTGTTCATATCGCAATGTTCTTAAGCTCCCGTATGGGCTTTCAGTTGATATACGTGATTGCCGATGCGCTCAAGATTGTGGCGGGCATCGCGGGCGGATACGCGGCGCAGAAAAAGTTTGAGCGATCTTCCTCTTCTGTTTCCTGAGCTTCCGTCTCGAAACTTGCCGCACCGACGCCGGACATGCCAAGATAGCGTTCGCTTTATCAAACACGTTTGCAGGCCGGAAGATTTCGCGCTCGTCTCTCTTTGCTATGAATCGTACACAGTTTGATCAAACAGCGTGCGACGCTCTGGCCGCATGTGTCAAAGAGATTGAGAAAGAGACGGACGCGGAAATTGTCATCGTCGTGCGCGCTCGCTCAGGCAACTATCGTCAGGCGGATTACCTGTGGGGCGCGATTCTCTCTTACGCGTGCCTGCTCTTCCTGCTCTTCTCGCCGTTTGATTTCAAACACTACTGGGTCGCTCTGGATGTCGCGCTCTTCTTCTGTCTCGGCGCATATCTCTCTTCACGCAGCGACCGTTTGCGCCGACTGTTGACGACGAAAAAGTATCGCGCGGATGCTGCGCGCGCGGGCGCGGCGGCGATGTTTTATGAAGCGGGCATCGCCAATACGAATGCCGAGATGGGCCTGCTCATCTACCTCTCATTGCTTGAGAGAAGATTGGAGCTGATAGCTGATCGCGGCGTGCTCAAGGCCGTGCCGCCTCTCGAATGGAACGAGCGCGTCTTTGAGTTGCGACAGGCCGGAAGAAGGCCGCAGCTCTCGTCTCTTCTTCAATCCATGCGCGCGCTCGGCGCGTTGCTTGCCGAAAGTCTGCCGCCGACGGGCGAGAATCCGAACGAACTCTCCGACACGCCACGCTTCGACCTTAAATGATTCGTCGCCGTTACACGAACATCTCTGTGCGCGGTGCTGTTATCACAGCAACCGCGACAGCAGTTTGCCTCTCCGCGATTATATTTTCGCCGGAAGCTCTGGCGCGCGTCGGCGGCGGCCAGTCTTACGGGGGCGGGAGCGGCGGCGGCGGTGGCGGTGGACTTGGCAGCTTAATCTACCTTGTCTTCCGCCTGTTGCTGTGGCTGACAATCGAATATCCTGCGATTGGCATTCCGCTCGACATCATCGTTATCAGCTACATCGTCTATCGTCTTGTGAGAAAGAAGAAGCCTGAGCCTTCAGTCTGCTCTGCGGACTCTTCAAGCTCCTCTGTGCCGCGCGCGTTCAATCTCGCTGCGACGCCCGCACAGCAACAGAATCTCTCGCAGCAGCTCGGTCAACTGCGCCGCTTCGATCCTAATTTTTCAGAGATTATTTTCACTGACTTCTGCTACGCGCTCTATGCCAAGGCGCACGACGCGCGCGGGCACGGCGCACGCTCTCTCTCTCAACTCTCACCTTACCTGAGCGACGCTGCGCGCGCATCTCTTCTTCAACGCAACCCGCCCAACCTGCGTGAAGTGACAGGCATCATCGTCGGCGCGATGCGACTCGCGGACGTGCGCGGCATGACCTCGCCTGTGGTGCAGGTCAGCGTAGAGTTTGAAGCCAACTATACGGAGGTTACAGGACCAGAGGGCGGACAGACGCAGCAGATGACTTACTATGTGAGAGAGCGTTGGGACATGGAGCGCAAGCGCGACGTGCTCTCGCCCACGCCGCAACAGGCGACTGCTTTGCACTGCCCGCGTTGCGGCGCACCCTTGCAGACAGATACCGTCGGCGCGTGCGCTTACTGCGGCGCGAAAATCGAGAGCGGCGAGTTTCAATGGTATGTCAAAGGGGTCGCGCTCACGAGCCGCGAGGCGCGCGGGCCGTTGCTTACTTCAGACGTGCCCGAAGTCGGCACGAATTACCCGACAGTCGTGCAGCCCGGCTTTCAGAACGTGCGCGAGAATTTTGAAAAGAATCATCCTGAATTTGTCTGGGGAGAATTTCAAGCGCGTGCGCGCCTCATCTTCAACGAGCTGCAAGCCGCATGGTCCACGCTTCAATGGGATCGCGCGCGTCCGCACGAGACGGACAACATCTTTCAGATGCACCGCTACTGGATTGACGCTTACAAACGTCAGGGTCTTCGCAACATACTCGACAAGTGCGAGATCACGCGGATGCAGCCGGTGAAGATTAAAGAGGACGCTTTTTATAATTCAATCACGCTGCGCATCTACGCGCGCGGCTACGATTACACTGTTGACCAAACGGGCAAAGTCGTCAGCGGCTCAAACTCGCGTCTGCGAGAGTGGAGCGAATACTGGACCTTTATACGCAGCCGCAACGCAACGCCTTCGCACGCGCGCGCGGACCTTAACTGCCCGAATTGCGGAGCGCAGTTAAAGGTCAACGAAACGGGCGTCTGCCAGTTCTGCGGCGGCAAAGTTTCTTCGGGCGAATTCGACTGGGTGCTCTCCAAGAT
>JBAWGU010000757.1:0-2783 GCA_049593215.1 Pyrinomonadaceae bacterium | reverse complement strand
GCTGCGGCAATATCAGGAGTTGAAGCGACAGCATCCGGGCACGCTCCTCTTTTTCCGGCTCGGCGATTTTTACGAACTCTTTTTCGAGGACGCGCTTGTAGGCTCGCGCGAGCTTGAGATTACGCTCACGGCGCGGCACAAGGAGCACGGCAATCCGATTCCAATGTGCGGCGTGCCGCATCACGCGGCGGCCAGCTACATTGCGCGGCTTGTGAGTAAAGGTTATCGCGTAGCCATCTGCGAACAGACGGAAGACCCTGCGAAGACCAAACAGCTTGTGCGGCGCGAAGTGGTGCGGATTGTCACGCCGGGCACGGCGATTGATCCGCAGCTTGTCGAAGCGCGCGAGTCAGTTTATCTGGCCGCAGTGTGTGGAAGCGGCGAACGCATGGCCGCAGCGTTTCTTGATCTCTCAACAGGCGAGTTTCGCGCAACAGAAGCCATAGGCAGAGACGCATGGCCGCGTATCCGCGCAGACCTCGATTCCTACTCTCCGCGCGAGATTCTCTTTCCAAACTCGCTGACCCCGCTCATCAAAAACGCGCTCGACGGATTGCATCACACCGCTTCTCTTCCTCTTCATCAAGATGCGGAGACTGCTGCGCAGTCTCAGACGTTATCGGACGCTGAAGGAAAGCGCGGGGATTTTTCAAAGAAGAGTGCGGATGGTTTGAGCGGGGCGACGCTGACGCCGCTGGATGATTGGTCGTGGCAAGAGGAGAGTTGCGCCGCAAGGCTGCGCGAACAGTTTGGAGCGACGACGCTCGACGGCTTCGGGCTTGAAGGAAAGCATGAAGCCGTGCGCGCAGCAGGCGCGTGTTTGCATTACGCGCAGGAGACGCAGCGCGCGGCGGCTCTGCACATCACAGACATCGAATACTTTGAAGCATTGAATCATCTGGTGCTTGATTCGGTCACTGTGCGCAATCTTGAATTGACGGAAGCGCAGGGCGGAACGCGCGGTCGCGCCCTGCTTGATGTGATTGACCAGACGACGACAGGGATGGGCGCGCGTCTTCTGCGTTCATGGCTGCTGCGCCCGTGTGTGCGGCGTGGAGAGATTGAAGCAAGGCTCGGCGCAGTCGAAGACCTGCACGCTTCTCAGATGAAGCGAGACCGTTTGCGCGCCTCCTTAAAAGAGGTGGCAGACCTTGAGCGTTTGATTGGCCGTCTCAACATGAACACGGCGACGCCGCGCGATTTGTGTGCGTTGTCGCGTTCGCTCAAACAAGTTCCCGCGATTCGAGAATTGTTGTCCGGCTCTGATTCGTCTCTTTTAGAAATTTTACGCGAGAGCGCGGATGAATTAAATGATGTGCGCGATGTAATCGAGCGTTCAATCAGCGAAGAGCCTCCTGCAAGACTCGGCGACGGCGGCGCGATATGCGACGGCTATTCGAGCGAGTTGGATGAACTGCGCTCGATCAGCCGCAATGCCAAGCAGACTATCGCTACGCTGGAAGCGCGCGAGCGTGCGCGTTCCGGCATCAACAGTTTACGCATACGCTACAACGGCGTCTTCGGCTACTTTATCGAAATCTCAAAGGCAGCATCGGTCAAAGCTCCCGCGCACTACGAACGCAAACAGACGCTCGTCAACGCAGAGAGATTCACGACGCCTGAGCTTAAAGACTGGGAAACGAAAGTGCTTGGCGCGGAAGATCGGATCGCTCAGTTGGAGAGTGAAATTTTTGCGGAAGTCTGCATGACGATTGCGCGCGAGACCAAGCGCCTGCAAGCAACTGCGCGCGCGCTTGCAACGCTTGACGCTCTTGCTTCACTCGCAGAGACGGCAGCGCGCCGCCGCTACGTTCGACCCGTTATTCACGATGGCGACGAGATTGAGATTGTTCAGGGCCGTCATCCGGTCATCGAAGCTTTCAGCGAAGAGCCGTTTATTCCAAACGACCTCTACATGAACAATTCGACGCACAGGCTGCTCATCATCACAGGCCCGAACATGGGGGGCAAGTCTACGAATCTTCGTCAAACAGCGATCATCTCGATTCTCGCTCAGATGGGATCGTTTGTGCCTGCGGAGCGCGCAAAGCTGCCTGTGCTTGATCGCGTGTGGACGAGAGTCGGAGCATCGGATGATCTGGCGCGCGGGCGTTCAACCTTTATGGTTGAGATGACGGAGACGGCTGCAATCCTGCACAGTGTGACGCCGCGCTCGCTCGTGCTGCTTGACGAGATTGGTCGTGGCACGGCGACGTTTGACGGGCTTTCAATCGCGTGGGCGGTTGCGGAATATTTGCATGACTCTGCTGAGCACGCGGCCAAGACGCTCTTTGCCACTCATTATCATGAGTTGACTGAACTCGCAGAGCGCTTGCCCGGCGCGCAGAATTATCAAATCACTGCGGCTGAGCGCGAAGGCGAAGTTGTCTTCCTACACAAGCTCGAACAGGGCCGCGCCTCGAAGTCTTACGGCATACAGGTGGCGCGTCTTGCGGGTCTTCCTTCATCGGTGCTCCAGCGTGCGCGTGATGTTTTAGAGAGGCTTGAGCGTTACGAGTTGGATGTCTTCGCAGACGTAGAGGATGAGCAAGAGGTCCAACAGAGTCCGAAAGATAATTGGGAGAACTGGGCGATGGACGAGGCCGGACTGAAAACTGCCGCGAAGCGCGCGAGGCAGAGACGCATCGCTTCGCAGGCCACGCTTTTTGACGCGACTAATCAGAGTCTGCTTGACGAGTTGCGAAGCGTTAAGGTAGAAACGCTCTCAGCAGATGAAATTCTTGAACTGATATTAAGCTTGCAGAAACGAATCGTTTAGGTTT
>JBAWGU010000756.1:0-8767 GCA_049593215.1 Pyrinomonadaceae bacterium | reverse complement strand
CGCATGGGTGGTCTGGATTTCGGGCAAATGTTCAAGCGTGACGGCGCGGGCAAGCGAGAAGGTGCGGGACGCGCAAGGCGTCTCGTGAGTCGTGTCGGCGCATGGATGGGCGAGCAGGCGCGCGCGCATAGATCGAAGAAACCGCGCAGCCACACGCAGTATCTTAAGCTCGTGGATCGTTTGCCCTCGCTCCTGCGCCTTGTGCCGGGCGCGGGCAAGCTGCGCGACATTAAGCATTATCTATATCTCTTCTGTTATTTTCTTCAGCCGACGCCAGCCAACATACGCTCGATGGTCCTTTATGCCATCAAGCATTACGCTGAAGATTGCGCCGCGCTCAAAGACGCTCAAATTCCGCCGCCTGAAAAGATGCCCTCAGTGGCTCTCTATCACCCGGATGCGCCAGGATTGTTTGAATCGTTTGAGTCTTATCGAAAATGGTATGAGCGGCGTAAGGGAAGTAAGAATACGCTTTCACCCGGCAAGACCATCGGCCTGCTGCTGATGCGCCCGCAGATTATCAGCAACACGCGCAAGCATTACGACGGATTGATACGCGCCATCGAAGCGGAAGGTCTAGCCGTGCTGCCAGCCATCTCGACGCTGATGGACAACCGCGAAGCGTGTGGGAAGTTTTTTGTTGAAGACGGCAACGCTCGCGTGAGCCAGATTGTTTCGCTGACAGGGTTCAGTTTTGTTGGTGGGCCTGCAATGAATGACAGCGAGGCTGCCTCGCGATTTTTGCGTGAGTTGAATGTGCCGTTTCGTTCCGCCGTGAGTCTTGATATGCAGACGATTGAGAGTTGGCAATCATCGGGCACGGGACTCAATCCTGTGCAGGCAGGGATGCAGATTGCTATCCCTGAGCTTGACGGAGCGACAGAGCCTTTTCTTTATGGCGGAATGCCTGCGGGCGGCGTCGAGCCTGTGCCTTTGGAAGATCGCTGCAAGAGATTGGCCCGGCGTCTGAAGCGTTGGAATCGTTTGCAGACGGCGGAGCGCAAAGAGATTAAGCTGGCCTTGATGCTCTTCTGCTTTCCGCCGAACAAGGGGAACATCGGGACCGCCGCAGACCTCGATGTTTTTCCGAGCGCGTGGGAAATGTTGAAGCGTTTGAAGGCGGAAGGCTATGAGACGGAAATTCCTGCTGACGCAAACGCTTTGCGCGAGTTGCTCATCGGCGGAAATTCAGAGATGTTCGGAGCAACCGCCAACGTCGCTTATCGCATGAGCGTTGACGAGTATCGAAAGAGTTGTTCGTATGTTGATGAGATTGAAGAAGAGTGGGGAAGCGCGCCGGGCCGGATAAACTCTTTCGGCAGCGAGTTGCTCATTCAAGGCCGTATGCTCGGCAACATCTTTCTCGCGGTTCAGCCGACGTTCGGTTATGAAGGCGACCCGATGCGCCTCTTGATGGCGAAAAGCGGCGCTCCGCATCACGGCTTCATGGCCCTCTACACTTTTATCGAAAAAGTTTTCGGCGCAGATGCAGTGGTCCACATCGGCACACACGGCGCAACGGAGTTTATGCCCGGCAAGCAGGTCGGACTCTCGCAGGATTGCTGGCCGGATCGTTTGATTGGAGAACTTCCCAACATCTACATCTACAGCGTCAACAACCCTTCGGAAGGCTCAATCGCCAAGCGTCGCTCGTATGCGGAGCTAATCTCTTATCTCACTCCGCCGATTGAAAACGCTGGCCTGTACAAAGACCTCGCTTCGCTCAAAGAGCTATTGAACGCGTACAGGCAGACCGGGGACGAGCGTGAGCGCGAACAGCTTTTCTCTTCAATCGAAGAGACGGCGAAAGCGTTGAACTTATGAGTTTGCTCTCTCAATCCTGCGCCTGAAATCGTTGGCGTTGAGATGATATTTGAAAGCCTTAACGTCGTTGATGGTAATAACAGGGATTTCAAATCGGTAGCGTTCAAAGAGCGCGGGATCGGATTCAATATTAATCTCCTCTAAAACGTACTCGTCCGCGCATCCGGCTTTGAGCATTTCGGCTTTGGCTTCCTCGCAAAGGTGGCAGCCGGGTTTGGTGTAGAGGCGGACGGTAGCTCTCGTTTTCATCGTCGGCGACAAGCTTTCAAAAGAAAAAATTCACCTTGCCAGAAGATTACGATTCGGAGTATAAATAACGCACCGGGCCATTTTATATAATTTTCAGGCGCGGCGCTCTTCATGGTAAAGAATATAATTCGGGTTCAGCTCACAGCAAGCGAAATGATTGCACTGTGACGGGGAGCCGTATAGCCTGCGGCTCAAGCCCGTTTGTAATAGTCTATCAACGCCCAGCCTGTACTTTAGATGGAGGTTAGCGGAGTGGATAGTCCCGAAAACTCCAATTCATCCGCCGAGAGCAACGAGACTGCTCCGACAGGGAAGACCGCAGAGACGCCTGCCTCTGTGCCTGCTGCCGCGCGCGTGGCCGGAGGCGCGGCAAAAGCTTCAAGCACGCCGACTGCTGCGGTCGCCAAGAGCGCACCCAGACCGCCAGCCAAAGCCACCGGCGCAATTCTCGAAACCGCCCCAGACCCGCCCATCAACAAGATGCGCCGTCGCATTGTCTGGGCTAGCATCACAGGTTTTCTCGTCACAAGCTTTTTGATGTTCCTGCGCTTCTTTCTGCCGCGCACAATCTTCGAGCCGTCGAGCGTCTTTCGCGTAGGCTTCCCGACAGATTACGGTCTGGGCGTTGACACCAAGTGGCAGCAGCAATATCGCATCTGGGTTGATAAGACCTCAGACCGCCTCTTCGTCATCTACGCGCGCTGCACGCATCTTGGCTGCACGCCTGATTGGAAGGCGAGCGAGAACAAGTTTAAGTGCCCGTGTCACGGGAGCGGCTACGACAGCGAAGGCGTCAACTTTGAAGGGCCTGCGCCCCGGCCTATGGATCGCGCGCACATCGAGCTTGATGCCGAAGGGCAGATCGTCGTAGACATCAGCAAGCTCTACAAATGGCCCAAGGGTGAGAAGAACGAGTTTAACGATCCCGGCGCATTTATTCCGCTTTGATGGAGGATAGGATGGAGCCTGAAGGCCCTGATCGAAATCCGAAAGAGACGAAAGAGATTGGCGACGGCGATAAGAATGTCGGACTTGTAGAGCGAGTTCGAGAGGACATTACCGCGCTTAAAGAGCGTGCTGTGGAAGAGTCTAAGAACTACAAAGACCCGCAGCAGACGCAGCTCTGGAAATCAATCTTTCGCGTCTCGCATGATCGCTCAGACCCGCGCAACCGTTCTCTGGCAATTCTCTCAAACGTCTTCCTGCATCTTCATCCGGCAAAAGTAAATCGTGACGCCGTGCGCTACGGCTACACATGGGGCATGGGCGGCATCACGTTTTATCTCTTCATCGTGCTGACCTTCACGGGCGTGCTCCTGATGTTTTACTACCACCCGACAAAGGTGCAGGCGTTTCGAGACATTCTCTATCTTGAACACGATGTTCCGTTCGGAAAACTTTTAAGAAACATGCACCGTTGGGCCGCGCACCTGATGGTGATTACCACTTGGCTGCACATGTTCCGCGTTGTGCTGACAGGCTCTTACAAGCGTCCGCGTGAATTCAACTGGTGCGTTGGCGTCGTGCTGCTCGTGCTGACGCTGCTGCTCTCTTTCACAGGTTACTTGTTGCCCGACGATCAACTAGGCTTCTGGGCCGTCACGGTCGGCACGAACATGGCCCGCGCGACTCCAATCTTCGGACACGAAGGGCCGTTCGGCCCGCAACTCGGCATGACGCCATACAACGATGTGCGCTTCGGCCTGCTCGGCGGCTCAATCGTTGACGCGAACGCGCTGCTGCGTTCATACATCTGGCACTGCATAGGCATCCCGCTCGTCGCTTCCATATTCATGGCCGTCCACTTCTGGCGCATACGCAAGGACGGCGGCATCTCTGGCCCCGCGCCCGTGATGCTTGAGAGCGAGATGAAAGCAGTTAAAAAGAAATAGTTTTCAGCTTTCGGTTTTCAGTTTTCAGCTAAAGCAACTTGCGATTACTGAGAACTGAAAACTGAAAACTCAAAACTGGAAACTGACATTATGGATTGGCATCAACTCTGGAAAATCACATCGGCGCCGGACAATGTGCCCATTGTGGCGATGCTGTTCCTTGTGCCGTTTTTTACGTGGCTCGGCATCAGGCAGGCGCGTGCGAATGACAAGCTGATTGAGACTCTTGAGCAAGACCCGAAGCTCGCCAAGACGCATCATCGCAAGATTGAGCCGTGGCGACCGGGTTGGGCGCGCGAGCTTCACGTCTGGCCCTATCTGGTGCGGATAGAGTTTCTCGCCACAGTGATTGTGACGGTGATTCTCTTCGTCTGGTCAATTGCTTTGAACGCGCCTCTGGAAGAACCCGCGAATCCGAACTTGACGATGAACCCGTCGAAAGCCCCATGGTACTTTCTGGGCCTTCAGGAGATGCTCGTCTATTTCGACCCGTGGATTGCGGGCGTGGTGATGCCTTCGATCATCATGGTGGGGTTGATGGTCTTCCCTTACGTGGATTCAAACCCGCTCGGCAACGGTTACTACACCATCAAGCAGCGTCGCATCTCTTTGTGGATGTTCGGCTGGGGATGGTTGATGTGGATTCTCCTGATCTTTATCGGGACGTTCATACGCGGGCCGGGTTGGATTTGGTTCTGGCCCGGACAGACTTGGGACCACAATGCCGTGGTCTTTGATAAGAACCGCGACCTGCCGGACATCTTTGGATTAACGACGGCGAATTTTCCGACCGCAGGCGTCTGGTTGAGAGTAGTCTTCGGCGCAATCGTCGTCGGCCTCTTCTATCTGGTGGCAGGACTTTTCCTGCACTGGTTAATCACAAGGCGCGAGTTCAAGTTGAAATACCTGCGCAGTTGGAGCGAGTTCAAGCAGTGGCTCTTTAACGGCGACGAGTTTGAGAAGAAGATTCTGGCGCGCACCAGCATCTTGCAGTATTTGACGTTTCAGTTCTTCGCCATCTCTGTGCTGGTTGCATTGCCTGTCAAGATTATTTTACGTCTGGGGTTCACGATTAAGTACGTCTGGGTAACACCCTGGTTCAATATCTGATTTCATAGTCGCACGCGGAGGATACCAAAGAGGTGGCTGACTCTCCTGAGACGGATGCAATAGTAAAAAAAGAGCCTGACGCTCCGGCGCGCGACCCGATTGCCAGCCGTTCGACGAGCGGCATCATGCTCATCTGCGCGCTGCTCCTGATGGGTTCGCTCGCGTGGGCGCTCTATGATGAAGCCTACGGGCAGCGTCCGTGGAAAAATATTCAAAAAGAGTTTGTCGCGCGCTACACACGCTATCTCAAGAGCATACGCAACAACGCGGGCAGCACTGAGAAGGAGGTGCGCGAGTCCCCGGATTTTCAGAAATTTGATGATGAAGCGAAAGCTGCTCAGGCGGAAGCCAAGCCGCGCACGGACGAGATTGACAAAGAGGTTGCTTCCGTTCAGAAACAACTTGATGCTGTGACAGACCCTTTTCAGGATGCGCGCGGCAAGATCACAGTCCTCAACTACAACGTTGAAACGGCGAGCGATTCCAATAAGAACAGTCTTCGTCAAAAAGTAGAGCAGGAGAAGCAGCGTCAGATAGTTGTCTATCTTCCGGCCAGCGACAACCCGAACAAGACTCAGAAACAGAACTACAACTACGCGCAGTTGGAAAAAATCTACAATGATTTGAAGGATAAAAAGTCTAGCCTGCTCAGCGAGCGCGCAGAGGTGAACAAAGAGTACACAGAGCTTGCTAAGAAGCGCGACGATTATCTGAAGAATCATCTGCTGGGCCTGAGTCCGGGCCAGATTGATAGTCTCGTCAAAAAGAACAACGAAGCTTTCAGTTACGACATTCACCAGATTAACGTCAACAGCACGAACATTGTTGACCGTTGCGAGACCTGTCACCTCGGCACACGCGAGCCGCTCAAGCTGACAGCCGAAGACATGGCTCCTGACGGGCCGGGCAAGAAGCCCGACGATCTCGCCAGAGCTTTCGTCAACCATCCTCGCAAAGAGCTTTTACAGATTCACGACCCTGAGCGTTTCGGTTGCTCCGCCTGTCACGGCGGCAACGGGCGCGCGACGACCAGTGCGGTCAAAGCTCATGGCTTGAATCCGTTCTGGCTGCACCCGCTCTACCGTAAAGAGAACACGGAGGCAGGATGCCAGCAGTGTCACAGCAGCGACCGCGTGCTGGATTTCGCGCCGACCTTGAATCTTGGCAAAGACCTTTTTTATCAACGCGGCTGCGTCGGCTGCCATCGCTACGAAGGTTTTGATAAAGAGGCGGACGGACTTTCGGGCGCTCGTCAGGCCGTCTCGCAACTTCAAGATCAAATCACCGCCAACGAAAAACAGCAGAAGCAGGATGAAGAGGATGCTAACAAGACTTCTGACGATGCGGAGGCGCAGAGGCTTCTGGCTCATGCTGAATCCGTGAGAGTGACGAACAGCCAGTTGGCCGCGAAGATTGACGAGCTAAACCTGCAATCGCGCTACCTGATGATGGACCAAAAGAAAGTTGGCCCGAATCTCAAGGACGTGCGTTTGAAGCTGCGTAAGGAATGGATTCCCGTGTGGCTGCAAAATCCGCAGGCGTTTCGTCCGGGCACGAAGATGCCTACCTTCTGGCGCATTGACGGCGAAGGCAATCGCCGTTCGGAAGACAACGACCGCGAATCGAACGAGCGCAAAGCCATCGCTGCGTATCTCTGGCAGGAAGGCTTTGACGGCAAAGTTCCTGAGCAGAAGAAAGAGCAGGGCAACGCGGGCCACGGCAAAGAACTATTTGAATCGCGCGGCTGTCTTGCGTGCCACTCAATCGGGCAGGGCGATGACGCTGTGGGAGGCACGTTCGCTGCGAACCTTTCGCGCGTTGGAGACAAAGCGAACTTTGATTACATCGTGCGCTGGATTCACAATCCGCGCGAACGCTGGGCACCGTATTGTCCGAAAGAGAAGCGCGACCTGACCTCAGAGGATTATCAGAAGAACAACAAGCCTTTCGTCTTCGATACGGATCATTCGACGTGCCCGAACGACGGCGCGGAGTTGCAGGTCCAGAACATGACCGTGATGCCGAACTTCCGTCTCTCTGAATCGGACGCGCGCGACATCGCTTCGTATCTCTTCTCGCTCTCCGGCGATGCGACTTACCCTGACGCTTCCTTTATGGATGATGCGAATTTGAAGGAGCAGGGCAAGACTCTCATCAAGCAGTACGGTTGCGCGGGTTGCCATGAGATAAAGGGATTTGAGGAAGAGCAGCGCATCGGAAAAGAGTTGACGGCTGAAGGCTCAACGCCGATTGAGCGTCTGGACTTTGCGTTGATGACGAAGGATGCAGAGGACGGGAACGACCCGCTCAATCTTCATCCGAAAGAGAAGGGCGAAGAGTGGTACAACCACAGAGGATTCTTCGAGCATAAGCTGGCAGACCCGTCCGTTTATGATCGCGGCAAAGAGAAAGACCCGAAAGATCAGTTGCGAATGCCCAAGCCGTATCTCACGGATGAATGGCGGACGGCTCTGACGACGTTCCTTTTGGGCAGCGTCGGGCCGGAAGGCGCGAGCGTTCCTGAGTCCGCTTTCTACAAGCCTCTGGATAGACGAAAAGATATTCAAGAGGGCTGGTGGGTCATCAAGAAGTATAACTGCATGGGCTGTCATAATGTTCAGGTGGGCCAGCGTTCCGTCTTGATGGATTTGGCGCAGTACCAGACGCCGGATGGTAAGGACCAACTGCCGCCGCGCCTGACCAGCGAAGGTGCGCGCGTCAACCCTGAATGGTTGTTGCGCTTCCTCCATGACCCGTCTTTGAGTGATGAGAAGAATGCTGGCGGAACTGCTTCGCCAACATCTTCTCCTTCTGCAAAAGTGGCGGAGCCGGTGGCGCAGAGTCCTGCATCAGCAACGGCTGCGGCTGAGGCGAAGACGAACGGTAATCAGCAGCAGTCGCAGGGCGGCGCGAAGCTTAAGCCGCAGCCGGGGGCGGACAGAAACGGCGTGCGCGTTTATTTGAAAGTGCGTATGCCGACGTTTAATTTCTCGCCGAACGAGCTACGCACGCTGGTGCGTTTCTTCATGGCTGTCTCTGCGCAGCAAGACCCGTACATCCCTGAGCCGCAGACGCCGCTCACGGATCAGGAGCGTCTGGTCGCGCGACAGTTGTTTACATCTGGCACGCCTTGTTTGAAGTGTCACATCACGGGCGACCCCGTTCACGATAAGACTGCGATTGCGCCAAACTTCCTGCTGGCGAATGAACGCTTGAAGCCTGATTGGACATTCCGTTGGCTGCTAGACCCTGCGCAGATTAGTCCGGGCACGGCGATGCCTTCGCAGTTGTTCAAGAAGGAAGGAGAGCGTTGGGTTGCAAATCTTGCACAACCGCCTCCGCTCACAAACGATTATCACGGAGATCATGCTAAACTGCTCGTGCGGTACATGTTCCAACTGACAAAGGATGAGCAGCAGCGTCTGCTCTCTGCTTCGCCTGCGGCGACGGGCGGAGCGCCGCCTGCGCAGAAAGAGGCTCCGAAGCAAACTGCTTCCATGAATAAAAGCGGCGGACAGAAGATAAGCCGTGATCTGCGCCGACGCGGAAAACGCGAGAAGACTGTGGCGAGATTAAGTGCAGACTACAATCGCGCACGCGCTCCCAATGTTTCACTGTCAGTCTCGCACGGGCCGCTCAGTTATTCGCCCTAATGCAGTCCGTAGTCAGTGGTCCGTTGTCCGTTGTTCGTG
>JBAWGU010000755.1:0-2120 GCA_049593215.1 Pyrinomonadaceae bacterium | reverse complement strand
CCTCTGCGGTGAGTCTTACTTTCCATACATTCAACTTCTAATTGACGCACAACATAACCGTTTAACGCGTCTCGACCAATTCGACAATACCGATGCCACCCGCCGCAATCGAAAGATTGACGCTGTGCCCATCACGCGTAACCTCAAGCGGCTTGTCGCTCGTCCACTCGCGCGCCTCTTTAATCGTCTTCGCGCGAAGATTGACGCTCACCAACGCCTTCGCGTCTCTATCAACCTGAGCCATCCCCTGCTGCGGCTTGTAAACCCCTTTGTTGTTAATCAGCGTGACGACCCACCCGCGCTCCGTGCGATTAATTAGATACTCGACATCCCCATCAACACGAACGGGCGTCGCATCTGCGAACAGGTGCGCCAGCGCGTGCGCGGCAAACGGTGTCAGCCGCTCGTCTTCACCAAGCAGGTCAGCGAGCGCGCAAAAGATAACGCGCCCTTTCCCGAATTGATTGACCGTCACAAGCGGATCGCCCGCCGTCGTCTCAATCAAAACTTTTGCTCCGCCTGCGCGCGTCTCAAGCTTCTCATAGCGAAAAACCTGCCCGCGCAAATTTTCGTCAGCGTCCTTCTCAAGAAGACACCGCGCGTCCGTTGCCTCTCGGTTCTCACTACGCAAACGCGCGCCCAATAGTTCGACCGGCAACCCCTTAACCTGCGCCGCATTGAGAAAAACCACGCCGCCCTTGCGCACATAATCCGCGAGCCGCTCGGCCCACGCGCGCGACCATTCAATGCGCCCGCCGACCACCAGAGCGCGATAAGCGTCAATCGCGCCCTGATGATTTTCAGACGCGACCAGCACATCAAAGATGTCGCCAAAGACGCCGTTGATGAAAGCCTGCCTGTCTGCCGTCGCAGGCTCGCCCTCCATCACAGGCAAAGGAAAGTAGGCCGCGCCAAACAACTCACGCAACGCGCGGTCGCTCCTCCCTATCTGCGAAACTTCAAAAGGCCACTGCGGGTAATCAGTCATCTCGAAGCCGTGCGCAGGGTCGAGCAGGAAAGCTACGGGCGTGTAAGGCGTGCCGCGCTGCGTGTGCTTCTCTGCAAAGCGCATGAACTCGTCTGTGATTCGCCCCAGAGGATTTAGCTGAAAAGGATTCTCGCCCGGCCCGGGCTTGAAAAACTGGTCGTGTCCCTGCTCAAGATAGATCGCGGACGCGCCCGCCATGTAATAAAGATAATAATTTTTTCTGTACCACGAAAGCGATGGTCCCATCGTCGGCCCGTAGCGCGTGTGAAAGAAAAAATCCGGCCCGGCAAAATTCTGCGCCTTCGTAAATGTCGTCGCCGTGTCTCCAAAATTCGGCGCGTGGTAATAGAGAAACGCGCCGCCATACTGCCGCGCCGCGCCGCGCGTGAAAGCTATACGCATCCCTGTGCCGGGCATCACAGCGGCAGTCTCCATGCCGATTAATCTCACGCCCCATTCTGTCAGCGCGTGCGCGAAAGTTAAGCTCGAAGTTGACTGCGCGGGAATCATCTTTTCCCACATCGCGCCCGTCTCCGTGTGAAAGAGCGCGCTCCATTTCTTTGCGATGGCCTGCGTGTAAAAGTTGCGATGCGCTTCCATCAACTGCGCGCGCGTCATGCCCGCATTAATCTTGAGATCAGCAGCCGCAGAGTCCCACACAAAGCCAACGCTCTCGCCCGAAATCCAGCCAAGAAACTGTTCGCGCAATTCGCCTGTCAACAATTTCCAGACGGCGCGGCCCTCGTCTTCGCTCATCTGCGCGTTGCCGTAATTGATAAGCACGGCAAACGGCGCGTGCGTCTCTCTCAGGTAACGCAGGAACGCGCTGCCCTCTTTCAAATATTCCGGCAACTCGTTGATGTGTATCACGGGAACGATGAGCTTCGAGTCAAAGATCGGAACTTCCTTTGCGCCCTTGTAATTTTTAACAAACTCTTCGACAGGCTCCGCATTAAAAGGATAGAGCGGACGCTCCGCCTGCGGCTTTTCATAGAGCGTCCAGAACTCTTTGGCAATGTTCCACGGCATCAGAAAATCTCTACCAGCCACCACAGCAGGACGCCGCCACAAAGCAGGCGTTTCAAACTTGTCCGTCGCTTCAAGAAGCGGCGCAAGCGGCGCGCGCGTCTTC
>JBAWGU010000754.1:0-3082 GCA_049593215.1 Pyrinomonadaceae bacterium | reverse complement strand
CTCATATTGTCATCTGGAAGTATCGCGCGGATGTCGAGCAGGCTGTGCGCGAAGAGCATGTCGGGATGCTGCGCCGCCTGCCGTCCGTGATGGATGTGATTGAAAGTTTTGAAGTCGGGTTCGACGTTCTAAACTTGCCGCGCTCTTACGACACGGGCCTCGTCGCAGTCTTTCGTGATCGCGCCGCGCTTGACGCTTACACCGTTCACCCTGAGCATGTGCTGGTCGCAAACTTCGGGCGCACCATCAGCGAACACGTTGCGTCTGTTGATTTCGAGAGCGAAGAATAAGAGAGAAAGCGATGAAGCGTTGGAAGAAAGTGCTGCTGGTGCTGCTGGGAATAATCATTCTCTCCCAGCTTCCTTTCGCGTATCGTCGCTACCGTCTTGGCCGCCTACACGACGCGATCCTTAATCTTCAATCGCAGCGCGTCACGGATCAAACTCAAAATGCTTGCACGGACTATCGCGGCGTCATACACGTTCATTCAATGCTCGGCGGGCATAGCACAGGCAACTTCACGGACATCATACGCGCGGCGAATCAGAACGCGCTCTCGTTCGTCGTCATGACAGAGCATCCGGCGAAAGAGATGGACACGGCGTTGATGACTTTGAATGGAATGCACGAAGGCGTGCTCTTCATTGGCGGCAGCGAGATTAGCGCAGCCAACGGTGACCGCCTGCTGCTCATCCCCGGCAACGGCGCGGCGAACGCAAACGGCATGGCTTCAACACAGGAGATTATCTCTCAAGAGAAATCGCGCGGCGGAATTTCGTTCATAGCCTACCCGCAGGAGTTTAAGAGTTGGGACGCGAGCGATTACGACGGGATAGAAGTTTACAACCTCTTCACAAACTCGAAAAAGATTAATCCGCTCGTAACCTTCTTCGACGGCCTGTGGTCTTACAGGAGCTATCCCGCGCTGCTCTTCGCTACTTTCTATCAAAGACCAAATGAGAATTTGAAGAAGTGGGATGAGTTGACGAGCGCAAGTGGAAGGAAGCTGGTCGCCACCGCAGGCAACGACGCGCACGCGAACGTCGGACTGTTTCTTGGAACCGAAGACGGCAAAAAATTATTAGGAATCAAGCTGGACCCTTACGAGCGCAGCTTTCAAACAGTTCGCACTCATCTCTTGATAGAGAAAGATAAGCAACTGAGCGCGTTGACGCTGCTCGAAGCTTTACGCACAGGCCACTGCTACATCTCTTTCGATCTCTTCAGCGATCCAACAGGTTTTTATTTCAAGGCGGAGAATGGTAGCGAGCAAAAGATGATGGGCGATGAAATCAGTCTCGCGGGCGGAGTCCATCTCACCGCCACGACGCCTCTCAAGACGCGCATCGCTCTCATCAAAGACGGCCAGACAATTCAAGAAGCTCAAGACACCACAAGGCTTGAATTCAACGCCACACAAAAAGGCGTCTATCGCATCGAAGCCTACCTCGACCAACTCCCCAAACCCGCCAACGGCAAGCTATGGATTATCTCAAATCCGATATACGTCAGATAAGGCAAAAGTAAAAAGGCAAAAGGTAAAAGTCAGGGGAAACCACTTTAATTAAAAGTTGGCTTCTCCGAAACTTTTGCCTTTTACCTTTTTACTTTTGCCTTCGCTAAAAACGGCATCGCCCCACGAAGGGCTTAATCCCTGTGGGGCGACGGAGCGCGCACCGGAAAGCTCCGGCACATTTTCTTGGAAGCGGTGCTTAAGTCACCGACCGACTGTAGAGAGCCTAAGTGTTTGACTCTTCTCTCGTATTCATCCCTAGTGTTTGTGGGATGGTACGAGTACAGCTTCCACAAATTTTCACTATGCTGTGTAGTTTAAGAATCCTTGCGTTGACTGTCAAGTTGCATCTTGACCGAACGCTAAATATACAAAAGAATTCTCAAAACTACGCGGACGGAAGAACGCCGTAGATGAGCCTTCTGGAATACCAGACAGGCTGGTCATACTACTGACAAATCTTCCCGCTAGAGTAAAGAGAAAATAGCGTTCAACTTTCAAATTTATTTTCTAATGGAGCGAATCAGATGAACTACAGGCGTTTTGGTCGGACTGACTGGATGGTGAGCGAGATTGGCTACGGCATGTGGGGCATGGGCAGTTGGAGCGGCTCAAGCGATGAAGAGTCTCTGCGCTCTTTGCAGCACGCCGTTGATCTGGGCTGCAACTTTTTCGACACAGCCTGGGGCTACGGCGAAGGCAAGAGCGAAGGCTTGCTCGGCGAGATCGTGCGTGCCAATCCTGACAAACATCTCTACACCGCCACGAAAATTCCGCCAAAGAATTTCACATGGCCGAGCCGCCGCGAGTTCACTTTGGACGAGTGCTACCCGCCTGAGCATATAGAAGATTACGTGCATAGGAGTCTGAAAAATTCCGACCTCGAAAGCTTCGACCTCATACAGTTTCACGTCTGGGAAGATCGTTGGGTTGAAGATGATCGCTGGTACAGGAAGATGGACGAGTTGCGCTCGCAAGGTCTGCTGCAAGCGATAGGCATCAGCATCAATCGCTGGGAACCCTCGAACGGCGTGCGTACAGTTCGCAGTGGCATGATAGACAGCGTTCAAGTCATCTACAACATCTTCGACCAGAACCCTGAAGATGAACTCTTCCCCGCCTGCCGTGAAAAGGATACGGCAGTCATCGCGCGCGTTCCCTTTGATGAAGGGACGCTCACGGGCACGCTCACCAAAGAGAGCACATGGCCCGAAGGCGACTGGCGCAACACTTACTTTGTGCCTGAAAATTTAATTCCGAGTGTCGAGCGCGCAGATGCACTGAAGCCGCTTGTGCCTGAAGGCATGACGATGCCTTCGATGGCCCTGCGCTTCATCCTCAGCGACCCGACCGTCAGCACAATCATTCCCGGAATGCGCAAACTCTCTCACGTCGAATCCAACATCGCCGCCAGCGACGCAGGCCCATTGCCGGATGATCTACACGAAAAGCTCCGCGCACATCGTTGGGATCGTGAGCCTGCAAAGTGGTCGCAATAAATACAGGGGAAAAAGGACAGAACTATTGCGGTTTGCAATTGGCTATAGCTTGTGCGGTAACGAACATGAG
>JBAWGU010000753.1:0-9588 GCA_049593215.1 Pyrinomonadaceae bacterium | reverse complement strand
CGTTGATGACCCGCCCGCTACCGCAGGCGGTTCTGACAGCCAGGCTCTTTACCTTAATCCAATTCTGTCCGAGTACTTATATTCAAAGGTTCAACCTAAAGCCGGCAAGGAAAGTTCTTTTGGGGATTTATTGATGAAGAGAAGACGGAAATTGACGTGCGCGCTCTTGTGTAAATTATTGACCTTCGCACTGCTCTGCATGGCTTTGCCTTGTCATACCAGTGCTGGACCACAGTTGAATCGCCGTAACACAAAGATACATACTCGCACAGACTGGCGCGTCGCCCCTTCCTTCAAATTCGATGCACTCTGCTTTCTCAATGTGCTCACTGGCGATCCCTTCTACGTGCGCTACTACAAGGACGAATATACTAACTTCGCTTCACAGCTCACACCGTCAGCACGCGCCGCCCTTGCTCATCTAAAACGCAAAATCAAAGATGAGAACAAGGGCATCATCTCTGCCTTCTTCTGTCTCTATTTTTCAGCCACAGACGACCAGACGCTAGACGATATGTTGCGCACGCTCGACAACAGCGAGCGCATGAAGAACAGCCTCAAGCAGACCGTCTATTACAACAAAGAGGGCTGGAAATTATATGAGTCGGTGCGAGGAGACTTGAAAACACTTTTTCTCTTCTTGAAAGAGATTGGCTTTGCCGATTACTGGAAACAGAACCTACTTCCAAAAGTGCAGCAGAACATCTCAACATTCGAGAAACGTTTAGTTGACTACAATGTGGTCACAGAGGTCGAAGGGCTTTTAGGCTTTGCGCTGCCTTCCGACACGATTACGATTTACATGCTCTATTTCGCTCAGCCGCACGGAATCAGAATCACCGGGGCGCGTTTTATCGCAGACCGTTCATATCCCTTTACCGTCGTGCTGCAAAATGCCCTGCATGAAATGATGCACCCGCCTTATGACCTGGCTCATGACGGTGAGTTGCGAGATGCGCTCAATTCATTAAAGTCTGACCCGTTTCTGATGGACAAAATACAGCATCACAATCCTTCTTTTGGCTACAACTCATTTGATAGCTTTATAGAAGAAGATTGCGTGAGAGCGTTGGACCAAGTTGCCAGCGAAAGGCTCAATGTCGGGAGAGAAGCGCGCCGAAGGTGGAAGGATGAGGACGATGGAATGCATGTTTTCGCAGTAGCTCTATACAGTGTGATGAGACAAGAAAATTTTAGCCGGTCGCATGAGCCGTTCCGCGATTTTTTGGTAAGAATGATCAAGACCGGCAAACTATCGGCAGGCAAAACCAAGTTGATTTACGATGCTTTCTATGCTTAAAGGGGTGCATAATTCTCTTTGGGCTGCTGAGCACAGTCGGATTTATGTCGTTAGGCTACGCGGTTCGCAGAAGCGATTTGATAGCTGCCAGATGTCGCTCCATCTCTGACGGTGTGCAAGGTTGTACAAGCTCCTTGCGCTAATCCCCATGGGGGCCTGATGGCTGCAAACGTGCGGTAAAAGTAGAAAAGCGCGCCCTAGACGATACAGGCGCGCTTCTCAAAATGGCGGAGCCGACGGGACTCGAACCCGCGCCGAGCATAAAGCATTCAACGTGAGGGAACAAGATTGCGACGAAAGCTATGCTATCGAGGCGTCGGGTCGAATGCGTTGTTAGATACGTCCTTGGTTTAAAACGACTCGCTTGCGCTTTGCTTTGGTCGAATCAAGAGATGACGAGGACGTCAGTACTTGATATACATTGTAGCCAGTCGTTGTGAACGGCCTCATCAAGAGATTTCAGCAGCCTCTGGTTCCACGTTGAGATCAGGCTCGCCTGCGCGAGCCCGTCGCGTATGATGTCGCGGCTGAGAAGCCTTTCGAGCGTGAGACCTTGGCGATTCCGGTACGGACTGAGGCCCTCACCACACCGCCCGGCTTGCCTCGAAAAGCTCAGGTGCGCCAGTCGCCATTTCCTGTCATCCAAGCGGTGGAGTTTGTAGACCACGGTGACGGCAGACCTGAACACACCGTCGAGCGAGAGTCCAGTCAGCTTCGCTGCGTCCTCGCAGTATAGCTGCTCAACGTCTATGTACTCCGTCGGGCCACCGGGCATCGCCTGGTCGAGTTGCGAAAACCACCAACTGACGACCACACCTGACTGCGTCAGCCATTCATGCCAGTCCGCGGCGGCGATGGGTGCGGCTCGCCGTGCGGGCGGCATCATCGGGGCGAAGTCGGAGGCTGACAGGATTCGCTCGTCCTCTCCGGTCGAGGACATATGCGTGTGCATCTCCTCGTGGCGGATGGCCTCCCGACACAGTCGATCAATGTCCGGCTTCGAGTCGCCCTCAGAAGACCCGACGGAGTCGCCGAAGACTTCGCGCAGACAGAACTCGACGGCTTCGTCCGCGGTCTCGCGCTCTTGAAGGCCGCAGCTTCGGTAAACCGCCAGGATCAAGTCTCGTGTGACGGTCGAGCTGTAGACGCTCCCCGCCTGGAAATGCATGTACTTCCTAAACCATACGGGATCCGCCTGTTCTTGCATGCTCGTGCCAGCGACGGCTATCGAGGTGTATGCGGCGCATTCGCCGAGAAAGGCCGCAGCCAGCCTACCTAGATCGTCCGAGACCCCGGTCTTCTCGTGGAGGAGCCACTCGACGCAGATCACAGCAAGAGCCGCGGTTTCAGACGCTATACCCAAAGTGCCGGGCGCTAGTTGAACCATGTGGTTCATGTCATCCCACATCTCCGTCACCCCCTCCTCCGAGGGATCGACGGCGCGCATATAGACGGCCATGGATAGGTCGGACACATCCCACAAGGGCCGGCCCGTCCTGACGTACGCGCCTGCGTGCCTTTGCACGTCGCGCCAGAAACTCGCCATCCCGTAAAGGAGGGCGTCGCCCGCGCTTTGCATCTCGCCCAGCCGGACGGGTGCTTCTCTGGAAGGCTTGAACGCCGCCAGTCGCTCGGCGAGCGTCCAGGCGCGGGCGTAGTAATCGAACGTCGGGTAGACGACATCTTCGTCCGCGAGTAGACGAAGGAGCATATCCAGGACAGACTCCAACTGTCCTCTTGCCTGGTCCGTTCGCCCGCGTAACGCCTGCAACTGCACCTCCAGCCGGCTGGCGCGGCCCGAGTCTCGAAGGATTTTGTTTAAACCGGTGGAGAACGCGCCGGACGAGAGCACGCCTTCGGCCGCCGCCCTTACTATGGCTATCGCGGCGCTCGCCGCCCGGCGCGAGAGCCGCGGCCAGCCGCGACGTTTCAACTCCTTGATTCGCGGGATGAAGACGACTCTCTGAGCCTGCGAGTAGAGGTCATATGACGCATTAATAAACTTCATCGTGTCGCCGGAAAGCTGCGGGACGCAAGCCCAGTCAACCCATACATGGCTGACTTGAGATTGACCTACCAGTTCCTTCAACCGGCGCAGTTGGAGGTCGCTCATTGGACTCCAATCCTTGAGCCGGCCGAGCGTCGGCGGCGTAGGCAGGGCGCTGCTCCAGCGCCAGGATACGGCGCACACCTTACGGCGGGTCAGCTCCTGACATATCGTCTCTTCCGTGCGTCGCGCCGCGGGCACTACAACGTGCTCCAACTGCCCCCGGCAGTTCTCGTGCATGGGGAGGCGGCTCAAGTTCTTTAGCAAAGAGACGGGCAGGAGGAAACATTCCCAGTCTGATGCGACAGGCGGTTGTGGAAGGGTGACGGGATAGACCATTTTTCTATCTCTACCTTTCTGGTCTGATTGCCGAGATTGTTGAGAGATGGATCAGCAATCAAAGCGTGGAGAAATGTTTGAGCCAAAGTATCCTGGTTGCAATGAACAACCCCAAATTCACCCAATCAATTAGCATCTAACACCCGAATTGACCGGGCGCGCAGACAATGCCGATACAAACAAGTTGACGATGAAAGCCGCGCTATTCGCGCTCCGGTTGAATGAGTTCCTATGCAAGTCAAGACTTAACTGAACACACCTCACCGTGCCCAACTCCATACTCATCGAAGTTGAGCACGATTCAGTTCCTTTCTCGCATTGCTTGGCTGATGAGAAAGAACGTGTCCGGCGTAGTTCCACGCTCCTATGCGGGCTTCATCTGTCCCATTTCATGATTCGGGTGAAGGCTCAAATGGTCACACTGTTAGACGGGTTCTGCTTGCGAGTTGACCCAAACTCATTCTCGGAACCGATCGCCCTATCTTTCTCATCACCTCATGCAAGGTGTGAGAATTATACACCGGACGATGGGACTTGTATCATGTCCTGTTATGTCGCCCCTACGATGATGGCGATTCAACACCAGCGTACTTCGGCAGCCCACAATGAACACACTTGGAAGCAAAAATATTCTGATACCAAAACCTGTGAAAGAACGGTTTGTGACAACGCGGGCATTTCCAAAAGGTGCGGTACAGATGCGTGCCAGCAAACGCCAGCAACCACAGAATGTCCATCCCACCGATCAGGGCGTCAGAATGAAAGAGTTTCGATAGCGGCATGCCGACGACGACAACACCGGGCATGTAAGTTAGAAACACCGTCTAAAAAAGGATGTCACGCCTTCGGCATTCCAGCCATTGACTCGAATATGAGTTCCGAGTCGCAGGGCCGATCGGAGATTTAGAAAGCGACATAACGCATAGTAGATGTACTAAAGGTCTCATGAAATTAAGACAGTCAAAGCGGATGCTTCCGCAGCAGTCTTAACAGTTCCTGATAAAGGTTATCCTGCCTGTGATTGAAACGCCACTCGCGCTCCTTCAGTTGCAGATAGAAAATCTCGGTAGGCACGTCATTGAACTTCTGTAATCGCCGCTTAGCATAACTCCAGAAGCTCTCGATACCATTGATATGACTCTGGCTGTTTGCAAACTCGTTCTCACCGTGGTGACCCGGTAGTGCTTCGAGTACCCGACATCAACCAGTCCATCGTAGCCGCGCCAGCCGTCGCTGTGGATGACGGCATCAATGGAGACCTTGCCCCGAATAATGGCCTGAAGTGTAGCCTTTTTGCAGTTCGTGACGGTCTCGGTATAGACACAATCGTCACGTTTGAAAAGACCGAAGACGATAGTCTTACCGCTGGCCCCTCGGCCACGCTTACCTCGGACGCGATGCGGGCCGAAGTAAGACTCATCAACTTCGACCTCGCCATTATTGAACGGCGATTGGCGCTCGCATTCTTCCGAGATGCGCTGCCGGATTTTGCCAAAGATCACGATGACTGAGCGCTCGGAAAGCTCGGTCAGTTGAGCTACAGCGCTGGCAGTCAGGTCGAGAGCAAAGTAGCGTAAGAGGGAGCGGAATTTCCATTCCGCGATTCTCGAACGCCGATGGTAGCGATTTAGCCTTTGCACGTCAGAAGTTTAGCATCTATCCCAATGTGCTTAACTTCATCAGACCCATAATTATTAGCCGTGATAATGAAACACGCGAGAGTTTTGAGGGAAGGAGTCACTCTCACTCCAGGGTCTAACAAGTAAAGGGCGATTCATCTCATTCCGAGTCTCGCCGCTATACCTTTCTTCCCTTTACTAGCCAGAGCCAGATCAAAACGCCGCATCTATTGCTAGTTCATCTCAAGCCGTTAAGAAACATTTAGCGATTTATTAGTAAGTTCCTAAAGACTTTCTAAATGCTCTGGCGGTATCGTCTCAACTCAGTCAATCATAGTTCAACCATCTTGTAGGCTCGACCAGCCGGTCGAAGCTTTGAATTTAAAAATCTAACGTCTGCCATCAGTTGCCATCGCGATAAGACCTATCTTTACGCGATTGACGGATAACTATGCGAGAACCTCAACGAGGTCATTTCCCAACTCAAGCGCAACGCACGTATTTTTGCGCACATGACAGATAAGGTGTGGGCTGGATAAGAGAGGAACAAATGTCGAAGAAGAAAGCTCGTCAGCTAAAAGAAGTTTCTGTTCCACGGCGGAAGGGATGGGGCAGGTGGAAAACTCCGGGCGCAATCATTCTGGTCTTGAGCCTAATGGGTCTTGTCCTGGCTCAACTGAGAAGCATCCGTCCTGTTTTTACTGTTAGCTCTCCGACACCAACGGTATCGCCAACTCCCAAGCTCGCAAAAGAATACATCTACGCTGGAGACCGCCTTGTCGCTATAGAGGAGCCTTCCAGCGGCGGCGGTCCGTCCCCGCTCTCCGCTCCAACCAGTCTGACTGCCGACGGCACTTCAACACCCGGCTCCCAAGTGAATCTTAGCTGGATGGCTTCTACGGGTGGCACGGTCAATCACTATCAGGTCGAGCGCAGCCAGAACATCTCCTCGGGTTATACGGTCGTGGCGGCAAACGTTAGTACAACCAACTACACAGACACCAACGTCAGCGCAGACTCGGCCTATCTCTATCGCGTTCGCGCGGTTGACGCCGATGGCAACTTTTCCAGCTACGGCAATCCTGATTTAGCCACTGCCATCACCTTCGCGGATGACCCGCTTAACCCAAACGGGATGAGGACGCTGATCAGCGCGCAACACCTCATCGAGCTGCGGCGAGCAGTGAATGCCGTGCGCCTTCTGGCAGGACTGCCTACAGCATCATGGACATACCCAGACCCCGGAGCACAACCACAGCAGCGCCGGAATATCTACCTGGAAGATGTGACAGATTTAAGGGGAAAACTGGACGAGGCGCTCAACCTTCTGGGCCGCTTGCAGCCCTATGATCCTGATCCGCCCCTGACTAGAAACGGCCCCGTTATGGCGGCACATTTTACGCAGATACGTGAGCGTGTGAAATGAGATGTGCCTGCTCGCAAATCAATAATCCACAAAACCAGACTTAGCCAAAAGAGGAAAAGATCATGAACAATGTCGAGCGAACCAGCCGCAGCTACTCTATCTCGTTACTTATCTCATTAACCGTACTCATCCTGACAATGCTGGTGCAACCTGCTGAAGGCTTAGCCCAGGAAAAGGCGAATCCTCCCGGTAATAAATCAGATGTCTCTGGTGTTGTTTCCCCTCCTAAAAGTGAAGGGTTGTGGGATCTCTCCGATAATGGCGTTGATATTTATAATACTAACAATAGCGGGAATGTCGGCATTGGCACTAACACTCCAACGCACAAGCTGCACATCGTAGGCGACAACACCCCGAATCTAGGGTATCCGATTATTAAGTTGCAGAACTTGCAATCGGGTGGCCACTCCTACTGGCTCTACTCCGGAGCCAACAATCAGGCGGCTGATTTTGGAATCTACGATGAGAACAGTGGGTACTTCGGTTTCTTTATGCAAGGTCTGACCGGCTACATCGGCATTGGCACTGTCGCGCCGACGACGAAACTGGATGTGGCAGGTGTGATCCGCTCAAGTTCGGGAGGATTCAAGTTTCCGGATGGAACAGTCCAGACGACGGCTGGTGGTGGAGGAACCATCACGGGCGTGGTTGCGGGCGCAGGACTGACAGGCGGCGGAGCTACAGGGTCTGTGACACTGACCAACACCGATCCCGGCTCCTCTCAGAAAATCTTCAAGAATGTGGCTAACGCGGCAGGTGCAGTGCAGTTCGCAGCCGCTTCGAATAATGATGCCATTCGCTTTGAAGGAACGGGCGGAACCAACGTGACGTTCGATGGGGCCGCGAGGAAGGTGATCATCAATAGCTCGACCTCAGGCTCAACCATGACAGCGGCAAATGTCTCTGCCGGACAGTTCGGGCAGGGAACCGGAGGTGGAGACTACAGCTTCCCCGGCAATGTCACTGTTGTCGGAAACATCGGGGCCAAATATCAGGATGTGGCCGAGTGGGTGGTGGCACGCCGGGAGCTGGCGGCAGGGACAGTCGTGGTGCTCGATTCGGAGCGAAATAACCAGGTGATGGCCTCTACACAGGCATACGATACTAAGGTGGCAGGCGTGGTCTCCGCGCAGCCAGGACTGATTTTGGGAGAAGGCGGAGAAGGCAAAATCAAAGTGGCGACGACGGGAAGAGTCAAGGTCAAGGTGGATGCCAGCCGCGCTGCAATCAAGATCGGCGACCTGCTGGTGACGAGCGAGATGGAAGGAGTGGCAATGAAATCAGAGCCGATGACGATTGGCGGCAGGCAGATTCATCAGCCGGGGACGCTCATTGGCAAAGCTCTTGAGCCGTTGGATAAGGGGACAGGCGAGATATTGGTGTTGCTCAGTCTTCAGTAATCTTTAGCAGTTTACGCTCGAAACTTTTCTCCGGCTGCAATAGCGGCTTGAATCTGCCTTGCCAGGCCCGAAGCCTAATAAGCTGACTTTGATCCATTAAGGAATAGTAACTATGAAACGCATAGTAGCAAAAGAGGTTTCAAGCGAAACTTTTCAGTGTCACAACGGTTTTCAGTCTTTCCTTTGGCTCAGAAGCAAGTGGTGTTTGGTCTCTTCGATCTTGACGATTACCTTTGTTCTGTCGTGCTCCGGTTTTGCGATAGCTCAAAGCAGCGGAACTCAGGACAATGTCAGATTTACTCAAGGTGATGTCAATGAAAGCGCCACGCTCTCACTGGGAATCCCGCTTGGGAAATATCAGGGACGCGGACTTGATTTGCCTATCTCATTAAGTTATTCGTCAAACGTTTGGCGCATTGATCATATTAATTCGGTTAGAAATTATGAAGTCTCTCCGCCTTACTATGTTCCGCAAACCGTAACGCGAGCGATTTATGCGGAATACTCGGCTGCGGGATGGCAGAGCAGTTTGGATTTACCCAAGATACAGTTTCCCAAAAGTAGTGACAGTTATAGTTATAAAGGGCAGGACAGCTTACCGTACAACTATCCCGGGTGCTACGGGTTCAGAATAGCGAGGGTCTGGATTCACATGCCGGACGGCTCGACACATGAACTCAGAAAAAGCGACGCGGCGGTTCAAGGCGGCTCTAACGTTGATATGGTTGGAACGTTCTATGCGGTGGACGGTTCCAGAATGCGTTATGACAGCACCGGAAGCGACACGGGAACGCTTTATATCTCTGATGGCACTCGCTATGTTCTGGGGCATCCGCTCTCCTACATCATTGACAGGAACAATAATACTCAAACCTTTGACGAAACGACACGGCAGTGGACAGATACACTAGGGCGTGTGATTGTTAATCCGCTTCCTCCTACAACACCCGATCAGCCGCAGGAAAATAATTACACTTTGCCGGGTCTCAACGGCGCTTTGCTGCCTTACACCTTCAAATGGAAAAATCTCTCGCAGGTTTTAACTCAGGAAGTAGGCCAACCTCAACCTTCTTTAAAATACATGGCGAGCCATTATTTGCCGTTGAACGAAACCTCCCCGAACAGTCCGCCGAGTGACAGCACTCAAGCGAATTTTCCGCATCCGCAGTCAACCCAGTATGAGAGTTTGTTCCATTCAGAGTTTCCATGGAATCCTGATGAAGAGTACACCGTACCGACTTTAGTGGTTGGAAAAGGAGCGCTCGGGACAGGGGGTAGATTATTTGATCCGGTGGTTTTGGCAGAAATAGTTCTCCCGGACGGCACAAGCTATAAATTCACTTATAACAATTACGGCGAGCTGGACAAGATCGTTTACCCGACCGGCGCATATGAAAAATATGAATATGCAGCATCGTCGCTCGACGTTGATCAGGACCAACAGCCCTATCTTCAAG
>JBAWGU010000752.1:0-1781 GCA_049593215.1 Pyrinomonadaceae bacterium | reverse complement strand
CGCCGCAAGTTCCCCCGCAGCCGCCAGCACAACCAGCGCCGCCAACCGAAATGCCGACGCCAGCGAAACCGGAACAACAGCAAGGATGAAGGATGAAGGATGAAGGATGAAAGCATGATTTGTAATTTGAAATCTTAAAGCTGAAATTTCAGACTCAAAGCTTTCATCCTTCATCCTTCCGCCTTGCGTCTTGCTTTTAACGACTATGAATCAAACAGAAGAATTTCGTCGCCAGATACCTGCGCCGCTTGCCACGCGCCCGCTCAACATTCCGACTCCTTACGAGACCACTCTGCCCAACGGCCTACAGCTTGTCATGGTCGAAGACAAACGCTTGCCGCTCGTCAGCTTCCGCCTCGCGTTTCGCACGGGTGATTCACACGACCCGCGCGATCTGCCCGGCCTGACAGACATGATGACAGGCTTGCTCACGGAAGGCACAGAGACGCGCACAAGCAAACAGATCGCGGACGAGGTCGCGCGTCTCGGCGCACATCTCTCTGCGGGAGCGAACGCAGATTACACAACCGTTGCCGCCTCTGCGCTCGCCATCTACAGCGACGAGATTCTGGAGCTGCTCGCGGATGTCGCGCTGCGTCCTTCGTTTCCTGAAAACGAAGTGCAGTTAGCGAAGCAGAACACCAAGCAGGCTCTCATTCAACAGCGCGCTATCCCGTCGTTTCTGGCTAACGAGAGACTCTCGCGCGTGCTCTTCGGCCAGCATCCTTACGGGACCATCACGGCGACGCAGGAATCCGTTGACGCGCTGACCCGCGAAAAGCTCTCAAGCTTTCACCGCTCGATGTTTCTCCCGAACAACGCCGTGCTCGTCGTTGTCGGAGACATTCAGCGCGATGCTCTCATCGAACGCATCAACGAACTCTTCGGCAAGTGGGAGCGCAGGGAGACAGTGAAAGAAGAGTTTCCCGCTCCGCCCGCGCGAAGCGAGCGCGCAATCTATCTGGTTGACCGTCCAGGCTCCGCGCAGTCCAACATCATCATCGCCAACCTCGGCATCACACGCACCAGCCCTGACTATTTCCCGATGCTCCTGATGCACACGGTGCTCGGTGCAAACGCCTCTTCGCGCCTCTTTATGAACCTGCGCGAAGACAAAGGCTACACCTACGGCGCATATTCAAATCTGGACACGCGCCGCAACTCCGGCACTTTCCGCGCCTCGGCAGAAGTACGCACGCCCGTCACGGGCGATTCTCTCAAAGAGTTTTTCCACGAGCTTGAGCGCATACGCAACGAGGCCGTCTCTGAAGAAGAGATCGCGGACGCGAAGAATTACCTGACGGGCGTCTTTCCGATTCGCATTGAAACGCAGGAAGGTTTGATAGATCAACTGATGCAGATCAAGATGTTCGGTCTGCCCGCAGACTATCTACAGAACTACCGCGAGCGCATTCTGGCCGTCACCGCCGCAGACATTCAGCGCGTCGCGCAACAGTACGTCACTCCCGACAAAGTTGCCATCGTCGTCGTCGGCGACGCCAACGCCATCACGGATCAGATTAAATCTTTCTCTCAAAAGATAGAGCTTTACGACACTTCCGGTAATCCTAAAGAGATGAACGCGGCGAGCAACGGGTAGAGAAGGCAAAAGTAAAAAGGTAAAAGGCAAAAGTCTGGGGAAGCCAGCTTTTTAATAAGCTCACTCAGGTTGAGCTTGTTAATTATAGTCGTTTGCAATAGGCTGTCACCTTAAGGATGAGGATTGAGGGTTCACGCTGGAGGCGCAAAGAACAGAAGAACTAAAGAAGCATTCAACGCCT
>JBAWGU010000751.1:0-2213 GCA_049593215.1 Pyrinomonadaceae bacterium | reverse complement strand
CCCGCCCGCTACCGCAGGCGGTTCTGACATGCAGGGTGTTTGCGGCCCGCAATACTGCTAAACTCCGGCGCAATCCGCGTTTGTGTATGACACAATCGGCCCGAACCTTCGCTGGTATTCTTCAGAGGTGAGAAAGGCGCAGACCATCGCCAGATAATTATTCGGCACACGATTGTTCAGCACGTCTAACCAGAAGGCAAAGCCTCCCTGTTCCGCATCGCGCTTGAGATAACCGAAATACTGCATGTCAACGAAGGCAGGGTTATACTCTCTCGTCTTAAACTCCGCCAACTCGATCACGTCGCGCAGGACACGCGCACGCGTCTTGCCCGCGCGCATGTCGTTGGCTAACTGCTGCCGCTCCGCCGTGTAAGGCGTGAGGCCAGCCGTGTCCATCAGCTTGCCGACAAACTCTTCGGGCGTCATCGTCTGCGGGTAAGCTTGTTGGAACGTTGCTCTTGAAACCCACTCGGCAGCAAAGGCGTCTCTTTGCGCTTCCAGATTACTTCCACCGACCACCTTGTTGCGGTCGTCTCTAAACTCCTGATAGCCGGGCTTACGCCCGTAGCTCGCTCTGTAGAAGCGATAGACGAAATAGCCCGTGTCTTGAAACTCCTGTTCGATAAAGAAGGCCGCGCTGATTTTGATTCGCTGTTGACGGATGCAGGCTTCATCGCTGCCGCAACGTGTGAGTTGCGAGGTCCAGTAACCTAAGCCGGAAGGGTCAGGCTCACGGTTTAGAAAATCGCGGTATTGTTGGGCCACGAAAAATGATGCGTCGTCAATCAAGCTGCGATAGGGCAGATTGGGGCGCAGCACAAACAGCCCCTGTTCGATACCGCTCACAATCACAGTGCCGCTTGCAAAGAACGGATAGTTGCTCCACGTCCCGTTAAAATTTGGACTGTCGTCAACGGGATAGACATCAAAGAAAGCCACTTCGTTGAGATTAGCAGTCGCGGCGCTTCTCACGTCAAGAATGTGCAGGCCGCTCCTGTAATTTGATTGATAAGTATAGCGTCCGCGAACGTACTGGTTGTGATCTATCGAAATAGTGTTCCCATCATAGATGCCTTTGACTGACGGAGCGTCCAGATCGCTTACGTCCCAGATGAAAGTTCGCGTCTTGTTGCCGAAGTCTCTTTCGTCAAGCTCGTCGTCCAGCAAAAAGACGGACTGATCTTCGTTCAACCAACCTTGATGTGTGTAACCGCTCCCCACATATCCTGTCCGCGACAACTGCACAGGCATACTCTTGTCTGTCACATCCACAATGGTCAGCGTGTCTTCATTCGAGTTGAAGCAAATCTCATGGCCTTGATATGTAGGGTCCGGGCCGTAGTAAACCGCACATTCAGTCTCATGCACGTAGCCATCCTGATCAACGCAGCCTGCAAAGGCGGGCGCGGCTGGATTCTGGATATTGAGCATGTGAAGACCGCCCGAACAAGTGTCACGGCTGCCAGCAGCGTAAGCGAACCCTGTCTTCTCGTTAATTGCAATCGTGTGCGCGCGCCCGAACCCGTTATAGTGCGCAGTCTCTTCAAACGTCTGGGGCGGCGACAAGACGTTGCGCAGTTGTGTGAGGTCGAAGACCTGCATCCCATGCCCCGTCGCTTCGCTCACAATGAAGGCGTGATTGGCATAGACTTTGATGTCGCGCCAGGTAGAGTTCAAGCCGTTATGCGCCGGAAGATTTCCCAGATAGATAGGATTATACGGATTGCTGATGTCAACGAAAGAGGTTCCGGTTGAGCGCCCCATCAAGGCATACTCTTTGCCGGTTAGCGGATCGGTCCAACCCCAGATGTCATTGCCGGTCCCCCCGCCAATATTGTTCAAAGGAAGGAACGCGGCCAGATCAATGTTATGGCAGGGAAAAGTTCCGGCCATCCCGTTAAAGCAGGGCGTAATGCCCATGGCGCTCAACGCTTGATTATTAGGCTGCCCGTTGCCGCCCACTCCAATTTCACCTTCGCCATCGTGGAACGCCAGCGATTGCTGATTTATCAGAACCACTGCGAGCGAAAAAAACAGCAATAGGATGAGCTTTCTATTTATCATCAACATAGGCTTGAGAGCGTTTGAGTTTAAGGATACAGACTAAAGACCGATAGGGAAGACGGCAGACAGTATAACAGAACGTGAATTCAAGTTGTAAGTGCAATCGGTTTCTGTTTGAAGAATACCTGATTCGGTGTCTTGTAGCCCAG
>JBAWGU010000750.1:0-1865 GCA_049593215.1 Pyrinomonadaceae bacterium | reverse complement strand
TCACACTTTCATCCTTCCGCCTTCATCCTTCATCCTTGCTCTTCTATCTCTTCTTTCTCTTTAATGTGAGCGGGACCATTCTTGTATTAGGTTGGCCGTAATGCTGGTAAGCGCCCCAGTCCGAAGTGTCGTCGTCATAAATTTTGTTCCGTGCTTCGGCCAGAGCGTCGCCCAGAAATTCTCCTTCCATGATTTTCTCGTAGAAAGCTTTCGCGAACGTCGGCGCTGAATCATCGTGAACTTTCCAGCCTGCTCCGATGTAATTTTCAACGCCGCGCTCGAAGAAGGCTTCGGCCAATCCGGCCAGACTTCGATTTGTTTCTTCTGCCGGACGCCAGTCGCCGTTCGCGTCCTTGGCGAGCGTTTCTACTTTCCCGTTCTTCTTCTTGCTCGGCTTATAGTTTCTGCCTATCTTGATGCGGTTGTCGGACGTGACGACGCTGGTGAAGCAGGCATTGGCGAAGACGAGGCGTGCCACTCTGCGCGCGCGAAATATCTCGCGCGCGGAAAGGATGATTTTCGGGCCGAAGACCCAGCCGCTCAAGTCAGGCTCGGCGGCGTTGTACATGCCGTGGCCCGTGTAATGAAGAATGTCGTAAGGCTTGTGGTAGAGGCGGCGTATGATCTCAATCGGATTGCACTCATCAGAACCAATAAAGGAGTCAATCTCGATGTCTAGAACGCCTTTGTATTTCTCCTTGAAGCTCTCGAAAAGCTCTTTGACCATAGCGCCTTCTTCCCGCGCTCCTTTGAGATTCAGCTTGGATTCGGGCGGGGCCGGATCGGCGATGATTAAAATTCTGAGGCTGGTGTTGACAGGTGGAGAGATGCCGGGAGAGCCTGAGAGCGTGGTGCGAAACTGTCTTGAGAGTTGAAGGTGACGCCCGAAGTAGATGTCCTGGTTGTTGCCATCAGGGTCTTTCATGCAGGCCATCTCCCAGGGCAGCGCCGCCGTTGTGTTGTCCAGAATCAGCGTCAAAGGCGTGAGCGAGACTGTTCCTTCTGCGGGCCGCGCAGTATTTGTGACCGTAATCTTCTTATCCGCAACCCATTTTTCAAACTTTTCGGGGAAGACGTACATGTGCAGCAGTTCGCCGAACTCCTTCTGATCTTTGAGACTGTCGGACCTACGCAGACGTTCGGCGATGCTTTCCGTGAAGAAAGGCTGGATGCGCACGTTGCTCACGGGAATCACAGATTTATCCGTCATGGCTGCGAACTCAAAACCGCCTGCGCCCTGCGTGATCGTGATCTTGTTGACGAATTTGGAAGCGGGCGGCGGGCCTTCAAAGCTCGGCTGTTTTTTGTCTGATTCAGCTTTTGTTTGCTCCGGCTTGATTTCAGGAGCGAGCCACTCTTTCTCATCTCCCTCGCGGACTTCAATCTTGAGATTCTCAATCACGTTTTGTGAGGCGTAGCGTTGCAGAACTTTCAGAATCTCCTGATAGCTTTCATCTTTCAACTCGACGAGAATGTATTCCTCCAAAGTTCTGTCGCCGGGCAACTGATGATGCAAGCCGTCGCAGATGCCTGAGAGCAGACCCTTGATTGCCTGCTCAAGCGAGAGATTTCCGTCGCCCGCGCCCATCAACACGCTGGCAAACTGCTTCAACTTCATCTGAGAGATTCCGAAAGCAATATTCATCACCATGTAGCAGAGGCCGTAGTAATCAAACTTCCCGTACTCGCCCATGCCGCCGAGCAGAACAGCTTTAGCAGCGACACGATTGTTATTGAAGGTAGGAACGAAAAAGAGCGTGCCTAAATCTCCCGAAATCATCCCGCGATTGCCAGCTTCTGAAATCCAGTAGTCGAGAGCCTTGTCTATTGCGCCGACGGCGTTAATCGGGGCGACGCCTTTATAG
>JBAWGU010000749.1:0-2530 GCA_049593215.1 Pyrinomonadaceae bacterium | reverse complement strand
ATTACCCGCCCGCTACCGCAGGCGGTTCTGACCTCTCTTTTTATCGCAACTTGGTATTACCCGATAGAAATTAGAGCACCTTCTGGCACCAGGCTTGCAAAAGTTTGGTGCGACTGGCGGACATGTCGCGAGTGCGCGGCATGTAGTCATTCGACATCCATAATGACGGGTCCGTGACCTGCAAGATGGCTTTCGCATTCTTAGCGACATCTTGCTCGGAGTTGAGCTGCACGAACGGGATCATTACCGGATAGAGTAAGTAGTACGTTCGCAGAACCTTCTCGTACAACACCTCAAAAGTCAGAAGATCGTTGGCAACGAGTTTTTCGGCGCCGGGGTCTACATAATACTGGCTGAAGTCTTCGCTGTTCGGCAAGATGCGCAGGCTGATGGACGGCGCATTGGTGATGAACGGCGGATACATGAAGGCGCTGTAGCTCTTGGGCGGATAGCCCGCCGGGGCCGGGCTGGCCTCGTCGTTGATAGAGAATGTGAAGAGAAAGTTTCCCGGCTGGCTGGTATCAACGATGATGGGCTGGCCGGGCTTGTGGCTCGTAGAGATGGGTACGGCATTGCCGGGGTCTTGAAGCGGAATCGAGCGATACTGCCAGACCGTGATGGGCGGGCAATTATCAGCCGTTAGCTCTTGCCCGCGTTTGAATACCGCCACCGACGCAGGCTCCAGCGTTCCCTGATTCAGAAACATCGAGCCGGTCTCAAATTGTTCCGCATAGATTGCCTGCTGGTTGGAGACGAAGTAGTAGTCTGTCTCCTCCAAGATAGTGCCCAAAGAAGAATGGACGAGTTTGAATGTCGCTTCCGAACTTCCCAATATTTGCTGGGCCAACTTGTTAGAGGAGATGTCAAAATCAAAGACCCACCCCTGAAAATCTCCCTGAGATGTGTTCGCATATTCGACCATGCCAATGAGCGCGCTGTTAAGCCCGCAGGAAACGACCAGCGACACTTCGCCAAAATCATACTTGAGGTTTGAAGGCTGCGGTTGCGTTTGATAATTGTCCGGGAACGTGCCGACGAAATCCGCCGAGACGATATTTTCGTTCTGTTGCAACACTGCCGGAGCCAACGCGATCAAGCCGTTGGAGCTATTATTTTGAGAGCCTTCCGGCGTGGGAATCTGCGTTTGATTTGAGACCATCAGCCGACCCGTCGGGGTTGTCAGGATCTGTTCGCTCTCATAAAGGGGCGCGAAAGTTCCGACGATTTCAAGAGTGGCCGGGTTGGTTTGCTGCTGCTGGTAAAGAGCTTCGATTTGCTCGTTAGTATTGGCGCTCTCCATCGGGCGATAGAGATAGTAGCGGAGAATGACGCCAACAATTTTCGGGTCATCGAATCCGGGGATGTTGATAGTTGTTCCTGCCTGACTCTTCTTGATGACGTGATAGACGTAGCCGCCCGCGCCACCGTCAACCGTCAGATTCACGTTCCGGTAAAAGTTCAACCACTGGCACGCGCCCTTGCTTGCACTGCCGCTGATAAACGTCGTGCCATCTTTGATGAGCGTTAGCCCGTCAATGAAAAACTGGGTGGCTGGCGGCGAGCCTTCGGAATTGACATCGGTGATGTGTCCACCCGAAAAGCTGAGAGCTGCGCCAAGCAGATTCGTCAGCGGCACACTGCCGTTTGGTTGAGAGTAAATCTCGCCGGGGCCGGTTGTAACGCCGATGACCTGCGCCGCGATAATACTCATGTCCATTCCGCCATAGTAATTCCATTCGGCAGGAATGATTTGCTTCGTCGTGCCGGGTGTGCCCGCCTTGTTAAATGTTTGCGCCTTCTGGACCCACGCTCTGAAGGCTTCGTCCGCCATTCCATAGGTTCTCGCCTGAACAGTTTTCGAATCAATCAGCGCGAGGGTCTCGCCCGCAAACGGCCCCCACGAGTCCGGCAGCACAAAAGTGCTCGCATAGTCGTCGTTATTCGCGGTGCCGGGGTTTAGTTGGATCGTTCCCTTAAAATTGATGCGCGGGTAGTTGAAAATACTCATCGTTCACCTTTCCTGTTTCTTCGTCCGTCTTGGTTGACCTGTGTTGGTTGCCTTTCCGTCCAGCTTATTCCGGCAAAGATGCCGTCAGTCTCATCATGGCCTGCTCTTCAGCCGACCCTATCTCACCCTCCTTGCTCCACGCAATTCCGACGACTGCACGCACCGCGCCCGCATCATCCAGCACAGGCAGCGCGACCGCCGCCTGTGCGTCAACGGCCTTTGCGCCCGGCTTGATGCTGCCCGTCTCGTCTGTTTGCAGGTTGCAGGTCTGCACCGGCTCCTTCCTCACCTGAGCCAGACCAGCCATCCCTTTGCCGTGAGGCACGCGCGCCACGATTGCCGCAACCTGTGGCGGGATGTTATGCGCGGCGGTCAGGTAGAGGTCTTCGCCCCGCTGCACATGCACCGTTCCGGCGATTCCATCATGCTGTGCAATGAACGACTCCAGCCATTCCTGTTGGGCTTGATTCTTCTCGTACATCTTTACCTCTCGGCCTTCAGTCATTAAGTTGAGTTAGCTGC
>JBAWGU010000748.1:0-11082 GCA_049593215.1 Pyrinomonadaceae bacterium | reverse complement strand
CAGCAAGGCCGCATCAATCTCTTGACGAGCGGGACTCAGCCCCAGCAGTTGACCGCCGATACTGTGTGCGAACACGGCGAGAAATTGCGTCCCCGTCCGGCGTTTCACTTCGGAGACGGCAGCCGGGATGTCAAGCAACGCCCAATCGTCCAGAGTGGCAGTCAAATCGGACGAGGAATTTTTCGACGCGCCGACGCTGCGGTAGTCGAAGGTCAGCACTCCCCAACCGTTCTTCGCAAGAAACGCGGCGAAAAATCTGAAGTACTCCTGCGGAGCGGCCAGCCCCGGAAAGAGTACGACACTACGCTCCGAAGCCTGCGCCCCCGCCCACCAACGCGCGGCCAACGTGCGGCCATCTGCTGCGACAATATTAATGATCTCTCTTCGGACCGGCTGATGCGAAATAGCTCACCTCTCAAACACGGCGACCCCACACGCGTCCAAACGCGCGCGGCGGCGAGAGTTCGTCAGTGGACGATGCCGTCATTCAGCTCACGACCGAGCAGCGCGTTGGCTGTTCGCAGCCCCGCCATCACCGAACCCTCCACGGACGCCAGATTCATCGGACTCATCGTCCAATCGCCCGTCAGAAAGAGGTTATCATAGCCGGACTCATCGGTGCTGAGACGCTTGATCGCGCTCTCCGGGGTGCAGCGCACATAACGGTCTGACGGGTTTGGGTTGTGAGCCAGATATTGCGCTTTGAGACGCTCGACGCCCTGGCCTCCATCCAGATCAACCAGCATGTTCCAGTCCAACTGGTTGAGGGGCGGCGGCGCGGCCTTGGGCCAGATCGGGCTGATGTATTTTGAAAGCCATTCGAGCACCAGCGCGTCCTCGTCCTCATCGTCCTCTACGTCACCGCTGAAATAGTAGCAGGCGTGTGGAGTCTCTGCGGGCGGCACATTCTCCCAGGACTCGCGTGGCAGGAGATCGGTCATGTCGAGTCCGGCGTTGAAGATGGGCGCGTAGGTTTCCATCAGCGCGAGGTCGAAGTCCCAGCCAAGCTGCTGCATGTCCGGCTTGAGCCACAACTGTAAGCCCGCCGTGGCCGCCGTGTTCATGGATTCGACCATCTCCTTGAATTTCGGGTTGCCTGTATCTTCAATCAACTCCTTGCAGATGATGGGCAAGGCTCCCGCGGAGATGCCATACACGATGGCATCGAAATCAACGCCGCGCCTGAGCGTGAGCGGCACTTCATGCGGGTTGCCCTCGTAGGATTCCAGCTTGATCCCTTTGTATTGCGAGGCGTTCGCAATCTGATCCCAGAGCGGCTCGCTCGGCCAGCACGGAAGGCCCTTGATATTGACCAGCGGCTGGTACTCGGCTCCGTCGCCGCCCGTGAGACTGACCTGCCTACGCATGTCAATAGCTTCAACGCTCTTTTTGTCGGAGGAGAGTTGCAGCGAAGCGACGCGGTGGAAATACTCGAAGCGCACCCCGCGTTGCTTGAGCACCTCGTAGAAAGGGCCGAAGACCGCATCACCCATCCCGGCCTGCATTTTATAGAAGGATGCGCCCTTGTAAGTGAAGAAGCCGCGCAGAATGGCGTAGAGGTAAGTTCCGGCGGCGACCGGGTGTTTGTGAGAGAAGGTCGAGAAGAGAGTGAGGTTCGTAACCGGCGAATCGAGCGTCGTCTGCGAAGCGCCGTTGCTCTTGAGCCACGCCTTGTAATCCTGATCGTCCAGGCCGTGCCAGCCCTTCTGCTCAAGCAGGTGATAGTCGCGGATGATGCCGTGGACAACCGCAGCCGAGAGGTTCAGCAGGACATAGACGCGCCGCAATTCCGTTTCGACGTGCGACTCGGCGGCGTCAACCCGGCGCTCGATCCGATTAGCCAACTTGTGTACGAACGAGGAGATCAGCTCAGTCTTCTTGCTCTCTCGCTCCAGCTCCTCCGCCGTCGGATGGTCGGGCAGTCTCCGCGCCGCTTCCAACATGAGAGCCGCCAAAGTTGCCACCGTCAGCGCGGCGGTCTTTTCAACCTCCATGCCGAGACACTCTTTCACACGGTCAACCATCTTGCCCAAACCGCCCGACGGCGTGCCTTGAATGTCTTTGATGTGCGGCGTGCGTTGGGCGAAATCCGCGATCATCTCAAGAATCATTTTCACATATTGCATGGGCGAGAGCAGTACCCCGCCCGTCCCCGGCTTCTCATCGTTAGGGGGGAAGTTAAGTATCCACGGAATCCACTGTGAGCCGACCTGCTCTTGCAGCACGATCTCATCAACTCCCTTGAATGCGTCTTCCAGCGTCGCCAGCGGCTCTTCGGGCCTGCGTCCGAGTTTTTCATAGCAGTCGCGCATGACGCGAAAGGCGTTATCGTAGAAGCCGAACCAGACGTGCAGTCCGTGTTCCTCGATCCGGTCCTGAAGTGCGAGGTTGCGGCCACAGGCTCCCTTGCCGCCGATGCGCCATCCCAGTTGATAGACAGTGATGTCCCAACGCTCCTGCCAGCCGGGTTCCGAAGTTAACTGGTAGATGGCTGCTATCGAAGAAACTCCTCCGCCTAAGACAGCAAGCTTCTTTCGCGCAGCGCCAACGGATTGAGGCGTAGTCATAATCGGTTTCTCCTTTTCATGCGTGAGATTTTCAAAGCAATGCGGGCTTTAATACGGTGCGGCGGTCAAGGAAAGGGAAGCCGACCGCCGCTCACGAGGGCGAACATCAGGCACGCGCGTGAATGCTCCGGCGAGGTTGCTGCGCGCTAATCTAATTTTGGAGGATGTGAGAGCGGACATCCTCTTGTGTCAGGGAGTGCATCAGCTCGGCGGCGGCTCAGTTGGCGGCGACGCGCACTTCAAGACCGCCGTCCTTCGCTCTCAATTCGCCGCCATCACAGGCTCGCCCTCCAACGCAGGAGCGACCGGAAGCGCCTCTTCACTCTTTTTAGTTTGAGCCTCTTCGGCTTTCATCCGGCTCAGTATCTTAACCAACTCGCTCCTGCTGGTCCCTATCGCTTTGAGGAGCGGGAAGATTCCGCGCTGTAAGAAATGTTGAGGGGTGATTCCGACGCCGTCAACCAGAAGGCGTTCTTGAAATTCCGGGATCAGAGGGACTCCCGGCATCTCGAAATGAGAGACGACATACGCCAGATCGGCCAGCGTGCCCTCGCGGTCTTCCTGCAACTCGTAGACGAGGACCTTTTGATAAAAGCCCCTGTGCGCAGCCTCGTCCCGGCTGATGAAGAAGAACATCTTCTCCAGCAGTTCGTTCTCTTCCTGCTGCGCCTTCTTCTTCTGCGCCTCGTAGATCAGGTAGGTCGCCGACTCCTGCAAGACTCCGAAACAGGTCATCTGCCGCCGCGTCGTGAAGGGCAGCTTCCAGACCTTGCTGAAGATGGTCTCCTCATACTGTGCGTACTGTTCCGGCGTGCGCAGGCCGGACTCGATGAGGTACTGGCGGAAGCTCAGTCCGTGCTTCGACTCTTCGTAGCCCCAGTTCGCCTCAAACCATGCCTGGCCGAAAATTGTGCGCGTCATGTTAAAGGCGTTGGCTGTGTAGTCCGGGACGTACAGCTCAACGCCGCAAAATGTTTCGAGGCAGATAGCCATCTCTTCCGTGTTCTTCGATTTATCCATCTTCTCCCACGGCAGGTCTCGGAATGGATGCCATCGTCGCTTGGTCTCCGCCACGTCGAAGAACTCATGATAGATGCGGTACATCTGTTCGTGGTATGCGCGTGAAACGCTCATCGCCTTCTCCTTTCATGCCTCATTCCGAAGTCGCCGGAACGTGCCGACGGATTAACTGAGCGAAGCCATCGAGAGTATTGATCTGTGATAATTCGTCGTCGGGAAATACGATGCCCAATTTCTCCTCAATATATCCGGCCATCTCCAGCGCGGTGATGGAACTGATGCCCAGTTCGCTCAACGTGCTCTGAGGAGAGAAATTCTGCGGCACTTCGTCAGGCGCGCTGAAGACCAGCGCCTCTTTAATCAAGTCCATGTAGTCACTCGACACTCACTTTTCCTCCTTCTGCTTAGCGAGAGTATCAAAATTGGCGCGGTCGTCAATGCGGCGGAGTAGCAATTGCGCCAGAGATTGGTAGCCTTTATCAAACACCATCACGCATCCGCTCAAATATCGCTCGTACTCCTGGAACAGTTCGTCGCCCCAGCGTGCGCGAATAATCTCCTCATTGGCCTTGAGTCGCCGCAACCATTCCGCCGTCGTCCGTGCATAATGTTCCCGGCGCGTCTTCACCTCCATCACCTCCCAGTACGGGTTGACCGAAGCCGCGATGGCTTCAAGGCGCGGCGTGATCGCTCCGGGGAAGATTGTGGATGTGCCCCAGCCGAGTCGGCGCAGGTCTCTCTGGTCGCGCGGGATGCGCAGGCTGATGACGCTCTGTAAACCAAACCATGAGCCGGGATTCGTCCACTCCCACACGCGGCGGAAGTAGTCACGGTAAACTGAGACGTGTTGGCCCGAACGCGCCTGCTCCGGTGTGGCGATATGCTCGAACATGCCTATGCTAATCGCCGCGTCAAACTTCTTCTCCGGCTGGTAATCCGTATAGGAGATGCATTCGACCGACACGCCGGGGACGGCTTTCGCCGTGACCTCATCAAATTGTGCGCGCGAGAGCGTTATGCCGGTCGCATCCTTTACGCCCATGTCACGCGCCAGAAATTCCAGATTGCCTCCCCAGCCGCACCCGATGTCGAGCACTCTCATGTCGGGAGTAATCTTCACCCCGTCGTGGAAATAACGGAGCTTGTTAAGTTGAGCAGCTTCCAGATTATCTGTGCCCTCGAACAAGGCGCAGGAATAGATCATGCGCTCGTCGAGCCATAAGTTAAAGAAATCGTTTGAAACGTCGTAAGTGACGGCAATATCTTCTTGTGTTGACAACTCTGTGTTCCTCTACTTCCAGATGATACGACTCTTTCCGACTTTTTTGGAAATCTCTTAACCGCTAGTCGGGCGAAGGCGCTACGCTCTCGACATTCGCGTGCCTGCCTGTGGCCTCTTCTGACGCTGCGGGCGCGTGGGCCAACGCCGCGCTTCCATGTCCGTTCGTGGACGGAAGCTGACCGCGCTCGAAGAGTTGTTTGACTTTGTGTCGTCGCAGCTTTCCGCTTGAAGTCTTGAACAGCGTTCCCGATGGGACACACACCGCACGGTAAACTTCAAGCCCGATAACTTCGCGGATTCGCTCGGCGATTAACTTGCTCAACGCCGCATTATTACGCCCATCTGTTTCGGCAACCACGACCAGCCTTTCCTGCCCCTCATCCGTCACGCCGAAGGCCACAATGTTTCCATGTTTGACACCCGGCAGATCACACACGGCCCGCTCAATATCGTGCGGGTAGAAGTTAGCCCCTCTAATGATCACGAGGTCTTTAATCCGCCCGCAGACGAAAAGTTCTCCATCAGCGATATAACCGAGGTCGCCCGTGTGTAGCCATCCATCTTTCCAGGCCATCCCGGTCGCCTCCGGGGAATCGAAATAGCCGCGCGCGATGCTCGGCCCCTTGACGGTAATTTCGCCTACCTGACGCTCAGGCAAAACACTGCCCTCTTCGTCCACAATGGCAAGATGGTGCTCAGAGACGCAGACTCCACAGGAGACGATCTCCAACACTTGCTTAGTCTCACTGGTCGCCGGTACGGCGTTGCGCCATTTGATTAACTCCGCATCTACTTTGTCAGTCTTGAGCGGCACGCCCCGGCGATGAAGGGTGACAGCCAGCGTTGATTCTGCCAGCCCGTAGCTTGGAACGAAAGCTTCCGCGTTAAATCCCGTCGGTCGAAGCCGCTCCGCGAAGTCTCGCAGGTTCGGGGCGTGAATAGGCTCCGCTCCGCAGCCTGCAACGCGTAGGCAACTCAAATCCAAATTCTCAAGGTCTTGATCGCAGAGACGCTTCGCGGCCAGAGCGTAGGCGAAGTTCGGAGCATAGGTGACGGTTCCACGATATTTATGTATAGCTCTCAGCCAGATTCGGGGAGAGCGGGCAAAGGCGGTCGTCGAGATGATGACTACCGAATTGCTCCAGACAAGCGGCCCCAGAATAAAACCGATTAACCCCATGTCGTGAAAAAGCGGCAGCCAGCTAACGCCGACATCTTCAATCCCTGTGCCGAGACCGCTCGGCCCCATGAAGGCAGAAATATTCGCCATCAGGTTGGCGTGAGAGACCATGACGCCTTTAGGCAGGGAAGTGCTGCCGGAGGTGAATTGTAAAAAGCAAAGATCATCGGGCTGCACATCAGGCGGCTCAAACTCCGGAGGCACACCGAGAAACGCCTCTTCAGTCGTGATGATCCGTTCGGGTGCGGCTCCGCGCTCACGTATCATCTGCACAGTGTGCTTGATCTTGTCCTCAGTCAACAACATTTTCGCGCCCGCCGTCTCGACGATGCGGGCCACGTTTTCGATGTAGCTGGAGCCTGACTTCGGCGTGAACGGCGGAGAGATGGGCACGGGCACGCCTCCGGCCATGACAACGCCGAAAAAATTCATGACGAACTCGGCCCCTTCCGCCATCACTAACGCCAAACGGTCTCCCTTCCTCAGACCCAACGCCGAAAGATGGGCCGCGCGTCGCAGCGCCTCCGCGTGGATTTGTTGGAAAGAGAGAAACGTCTCCTGTGAGCCATAACCAACGAAATAGAAGCCGCGCTCGCGCGTTTCGCTGGCGCGCTCAAGCGCTGCCACTAATGTCTTAGGGGTATCTGTCGCTCGCTGCGAATTTTTGGGGATATACGATTGCATCTGTCTTAGTCTCTTAAGACCCCACAGGGGCTTCGTTGAGGCTGATGAATATAAAGCCTAAAGCATCGTGAAGCGTCCCGGGTTGCACAATCAACGTCATCATACTTCGCAAAAACGGAGGCGCATTACATGGAGTGCTTAGCCTCAAAGGAGATAATTTTGGGGCTAAGCCGATGAGAATGCCCGACAACAATGATATTGATTCAGGATGACAGAGAAAAAGCTGTCACCGAAGCATCCCTGGAAAGCAAGAGGAATTTATCCTTATCGGCAAGGCATGTCAAGATTGGTCCTCATCTATCTTGCTTCCAATCTTACAGAGATTGCCTCACTCTCCGTTCGCCTTCTGACAAATTATATGCGCTAAGCTGGCAACCGGGGGAAAAGATTAAGGCCGCCATAATGAAAGAGATTGAGACGGATAGAATTTGGAAGCCGCTTTGAGCAGCAGGCGTTTAATGGCTTACCTGATCGTCGAGGCTGGTAAAACCAGCTCGATGATCCAGCCATCGCTACCGGTTTGTGGTTCAACCACGACTGACAGAATAACTTCCAGAGCATTGTCGTGCGAAATCATTGTGCCGCCAAGAGAGACACGCGGGCCGCTTAGAAGTTCCACAGGCGATGAGAGATTTATAGAGGTAGAATCTCTCATCCCAAAGTGAGATTGTGCTATCCCAAGTCTGCCATCAAACATCCTCGCCACGCCGAGAGCTTCAACTGAGTCTGCGGCGACCAGTTTTCCGGTCGGGCGCGCAGAAACGACGAGCAGGCTTGAGAGGGTCGCGCCTCTGGCCCTCGCCGTTGCTGAGAGCTTGTAGCCGGTGTTGGAACGGATGTGTAGGGGAATTTCCAACTCTGTGAGATGGCGTGTGTTGCCTGAGAGCGTGATGGTTAAAGTATGGTCATGGCTGCTGGCAGAAGTAATTTGAACGCCGCTGCCACTCGTCTGAGCATTCGGCGCAAGCGAAAGCGCGACTGTTCCGCTCACGCTCCCGCTCATAGTTACCGATGCGTTGGCTGACTGCGCTGCCGCGATGCGCGAAAGAAAGAGCATCGTGAGGAGAAGAACGAAGAGTTTGAATGAATGCACACTCACAATCGTAGCTGGCACGGCGAACAGATGCACAGAAGGCTAAACTGAGAGATGCGGCAAGCTAAGTATGTAACTAGCCTGCCCCGCCGGAAATTGCCGTGTCGTTTCGCTTCATAGGAAACGACCAATCTAAGGCGATTTCTACAAAGGCAGGCATAGCATTGCCCGTGCCACTGACGCAGAAGATGGATTTCCCGCGCTTATGCGTAGTTCTCTCGCCGGAGAGTGAAAATCTTGTAGCCTTACGCCTCAGACTTCCGCCTCATGTCAGTGAAAATAAGGGCGTTACCATCCACGTTAAACGTGGACAAAATGAGTTTCAGATGTAATAATATGTGTGCTGCTGAGAGGTTAAAGCAGCAAGCCTTCCCTGAAGCTTTCCGAAGATAGTTTACAACTTTCCATATCTCCCGCACCGCTCGGCATTCCCGCCGCAAAGCCATCGCGCCAAGCGCAAACTTAAAACTCCTTTTTCCCGCAAACCTTTCTCATGCGTTCCTCGAAAATTATCAGAGCTACTATCTGCATCAGCCTGATGTGTGCGCTGCTCGCATCATCTCTTGGCGAAGTCTCTGCGAGAGCCATGATGGGCGAAGCTCATAACGGGGAAACCGTTTCGCCCGGCAAGCACGAGGGAGCGGAAGCGAATAGCTCTATTCAAACGCAAGGCGGTGGCACGGCGCAGGGCACGACGACGATCATCGTCGGCGGTCGGACGCTCGCAGGGCCGAATAGCTCCGCGCAATATCGCACAGGTCGTCTTCTGCTTCCGGTCTCAAGCATTGCACGCGCTTTGGGTGACACTCTCGGCGTTGACGCCGCGTCTCATACAGTCTTTGTGCGGCGGCAGACAGGCGTGAGCGCAGACTTCAGCGCGCAACTCAATCAGGTTCGTGAGAACGGCTCTGTGGTGCTGACCGTTTCAAATACGGCGGACCTCATTTTCTCTCCCAACGCGGAAGAGTTAATGCTGCCGGTCGAGATTGTCGCTGCTCTTCTTGATGCTTCAATTCGTCTGGACGAATCGGCGCGGGCAATCAGCATCACGCGCGGGCAGGAACAGGCAGAGACCGTGAGGGCAGGTGCGCGTCGCGCCAGTTGGGAGCTTTACCGGATTGATTACGACTACAATTTCAACCGCTACGCTTCGGCCTTGAGCCAGAGCTTAACGCTTTACGCAAACGGTCGCATGGGAGATGGCCGCTTTACTCTTGCCACAAATTTCGACGGCGGGACAGCACAGGCGCGTTTCGGACTGCTGCGCAACGGCACTCTCACATTTGAGAGACCGAACGGGCAAAAGTTTATCGGCGGGGATTTCGGCACAGGCACAGACCTTCAGTTCATGTCTTCAAACGTGCGGGGCGCGTGGGCGCAACTGCCCGTCGGCAGCGTGCGCTTGAACGTCTTCGCGGGCCGCACCATCTCCGGCGTCTTCTCTCAGGCGATAACAGAACTGCCGAACACAGGTCTGCCGGAACAAAGTGAGCTTCAGCAAGCCAGTCAGCTACAGACCAGACTTCAATACGACACGAACATCTTCGGCGTCTATGCGACTACAGACTCTTCCATCAATAATTCGTCTCGTCCCGACCCACTCACAATCTCTGCCGGTCTCTTGCACTTCAAGGGACTAAACAGAAGCGGCGAGATATTGACAGGCAGCTTGCGCTACACGACAAGGCGCAGCCGCGTGCAGGGCGATGTGGGCGTGGGAAAATTTGATGGGGCAGGGCGAGACGGCGTTCGGGTTGAAGGGTTGGGCGGGGCTGCGGACCTTTCCGGCTCATTCCAACTGAGAGAAAACTTGAACGTGCAAGGGCGCTACGCCTTCACGAGCGCAAACTTTCTGAGTCCGCAAGCCGGTCTGCACGACCCCTTGAAGCTGATGGCGGGCGGCATCACATGGCAGCCCAAACAGTGGCTCACGACTTCTTTGAGCGGCAGCGCGGCCACACGCCCCGGCGATAGACGGCAGCGTGAGCGTTTCTTCACCGCGACGCTTAACGTGACGCCGCGCTCTTCTTCTTTGCCGACCATGTTCTTCTCCCACACGCAGAGCAACACGCCGCAAGTCAGAGCAGCCGCATTCACGCTGCTCAGCGCAGCGAAGAGTTTCTCTCGCTGGCATCTCTTTATGAACGCGACGCGGATTAAAACCATCGGCCCGGCTTCCATCAACGCGCAGTTCGGCAGCAGCCTTCGCATCAACGAATCAAACTCGCTCGAACTCAGCCAGTCTTTCGGCAGTCGCGGCTCTTTGAGCGGGACGGCGGACTGGCAGTTATCAAACTTCTTCCAGAAGCGTCTCAACCTGAACGCAGGCTTCGGCTACACACGCAACAGCAATTCTTCAATGACCACACAGGGCCGCCTCAACGCGTCTTTACGCTTACCGAGGGAAAGCACACTTCAAATCAGCTACCTGCAAACTCAAACGGGGCCGACACTGCTCATCAATCTGCGCGGCTCGCTCTTGCGAAAACAGAGAGCCGAAGCCGCGATGGGCGTGCCCGTCGCAGAGATGAACTCTTATGGCGCATTCTCCGGTCGCGTCTATCAGGACGTGAATCTTAACGGGCAGTTCGACCCGGGCGTTGACCGGCCTCAAGCGGATGTCAAAGTACGCGTGGACGGAAATCGTTATGTCGTGTCGGATGCAAACGGCCTGTTCAGGATAGATGGCGTGAGAGTCGGAGAGCACCAAGTCTATCTCGACTTGCTCTCGGTGCGCGCAGACCTCACGCTGCTCGATGGGGCGCAGCAAGAAGCGACGCTCCTTCCCAGCCGTGATTCAATCGTTGACTTTCGACTGGTGCGCACGGGACGCATCACGGGCGTCGTCTGGCTGGACCTAAACGGAAACGCTCGTTTGGATGATGGAGAACAGCCGCTCTCTGATGTGCGAATCGTGACGGGGAGCGGGCGCGACACTTTGACAGATGCAAACGGCTTCTTCGTGCTGGCAGACCTCCCGCCCGGAGGGCACGTCATCCTGGTTGACGAAAAAACATTGCCGGAAAATATGAAGTCCGCTCTCGGCTCTCTCTCCGTGAAAGTCCTCGCGGGCAGCGAAACGGGCGACACAAACTTTCCCATCACACCCATCCCGCCGGAGATTAAACGGTTCAACAGCAAGTAATACTAAGTCGCATAAGAAAGGTCAGAACCGCCTGCGGTAGCGGGCGGGTCGTGGCTTAGTCATAAAGTGAGCTAATCCAAACTTAGACCCGCCCGCTACCGCAGGCGGTTC
>JBAWGU010000747.1:0-2172 GCA_049593215.1 Pyrinomonadaceae bacterium | reverse complement strand
TTACCCGCCCGCTACCGCAGGCGGTTCTGACCTCTCTTTTCATCGCAACTTGGTATAAGGAAGGGTAAAAGGGTAAAAGGGGAAGAGGGTAAAGGGAAAGAGCAAGCTCGTTCATCAAGCCGCGTTTCTTCCTTTTAACCTTTTCCCCTCTTCCCCTTTTACCCTTGTGTTCTTATCGTTTGTCGGTCGCTGATTTGTCAGACAGCGCGTTGGTTTCGTTGGCGCGGAGGCGAGAGGCGCGGCGGCGTGCTTCTTCAAAGAGGGCTTCATCGTCAACGTCGTTGAGAGCGCCCACGCGCGGCTCTGCAATCTGGCTGGTGGCGCGGGATTTTTCGAGCCGCTCTTCACTCTCGGCCTCGTCCAAGCCTTCTTTGAAAGCTTTCTTGCTCTGGCCGAGAGCTTTCGCAAGCTGCGGCAGTTTGCTTCCGCCAAACAGGAGCAGCAGGACGACGAGGATAATTACCCACTCCATCCCTCCGGGCATTCCGATTAATAGAATCTCATTCATCATTAAACTCCTCTAGTGGCGGGCGCGTTTTAGTCTCTGCCGTTCGATTCATAGAAAAGATACTTGCGCCAGGTCTCGTCCGCTCTTCCAAGATAGCGCATAATCTGGCGATTGACGTGCAGCGAGAATCCGCGCGGGCGGCGCAAGAGATGCATCCCTGCTTCTTCCGGCGTCCGGTTGCCCTTGCGATGATTGCAACGCTTGCAGCACGCCACCAGATTATCCCACGTCGAATCGCCTCCGCGCGAGCGCGGGTGAACGTGGTCGAGGGTCAACTCGGCGGGCGAAAACTGCCTGCCGCAATACTGGCAGGTCGAATGATCGCGCAGCAAAATATTTTTGCGCGAGAGCGAGCGTCTTTCAAAAGGAATGTGTATGTATTCGGTCAGGCGTATCACGGAAGGCGCGTGAATCGAAAGCCTCTGAGAATGCAGCATGTGCCCGTTGTGTTCTTCAACGCGGGCCACACCTTTGAATATCATCACGACCGCGCGCCTTTCGGTGCAGACGTTAATGGGTTCAAAGGATGCGTTCAGGACTAGGACTCGTCCATTCATATTGCCTTCCGATATTACGCGACGATTTGCAAAAGTGTCAAAAGTTTCTTCAACCGGCTTCAATTAGATGCGCCCATTGCCGCGCGAGTTAGCCTTATTCTAGCGTGCGTCCCTAAAACGATCTGTCGCCTCAACGAGCGCGCTGATGATGCCCGGCTCTGACATTGAATGCCCCGCGTCGGGGATGACGTTGAACTCCGCTTCAGGCCATGCGCGATGAAGCTCCCACGCGCTCATCATCGGGCACACGACATCGTAGCGTCCTTGCACGATCACTGCCGGGAGGTGTCGAATCTTGCCGACGTTTTCAATTAGATAATTGTCAGTCTCGAAGAAAGCGTTGTGCATGAAGTAGTGGCACTCGATGCGCGCGAACGCAATGGCAAAGTGCGGATCGCCAAAATGCTCTATCGAATCCTGATCCGGGAAGAGCTTTGAAGTGCTTCCCTCCCAGATGGACCACGCACGCGCCGCCTCAATACGCACAGCCTCATCATCGCTCGTCAGGCGACGATGATAAGCCGTCAACATATCGCCGCGCTCAGCTTCAGGAATCGGGCGCAGATATTCTTCCCACACATCCGGGAAGATCGCGCTCGCGCCTTCCTGATAGAACCACCGAATCTCTTTCGGACGACACAGAAAGATTCCGCGCAGGACCAGCGAACGCGCACGTTCAGGATTAGTCTGCGCGTAAGCCAGAGAGAGCGTGCTGCCCCATGAGCCTCCGAAGACCATCCAGCTCTCAATCCCAAGATGCTCGCGAAGGCTCTCTGTATCTGCGACCAGATGCCACGTCGTATTCTCTTCAAGACCGGCGTGCGGCGTGCTCTTGCCCGAACCTCTCTGGTCAAAGAGGACTATGCGATAAGCTTCCGGGTCGAAGTAGCGACGATAATCCGGGTTGACGCCGCCCCCCGGCCCGCCGTGCAGAAAGACCACAGGCTGGCCCGACGGATTGCCGCACTGCTCGTAATGAATGTTATGAATGGACGAGACCTGCAACATCCCCTCGTCATAAGGCTCAATCGGCGGATACAGAGTTTTCATACGCACATCATAACAAAAGCAAGGATGAAGGATGAAGGCGGAAGGATGAAAGTGTGA
>JBAWGU010000746.1:0-2852 GCA_049593215.1 Pyrinomonadaceae bacterium | reverse complement strand
GCTAGACGCGCCACCGCTTGAGCTGCCTGTCGAAGAGCCGCTGCCTGTGCCCCCTCCTCCTTCGCCACCACCGCCGCCCGCTCCGGCAGATTCATTATCGGTAGTTCCGCCGCCCTCTTCGGACATGCCTGTGTTGATGCCTGTAGTACGACCTATCGCCGTGCCACCGCCACCGCCTTCGCTACCGCCGGAGGTGCCACCGCTCTCACCGCCGCTCTCACTGCCGCCCGCCGCGTCGTCCCTGTTCTGCTCGTCATCAGGTCTCTTAGACATATTCCCTGCTCCTTTTCAAAGGTGAAGATTATCGGTCAACTCTTCGTGGTGGAAGAGTCGAGTTGTTTGTAAATAAAGAATGCGTTTGCTGTGCGGCGGAGCATATCACAATTCGTGCGGGCTTGATTCTTACTTTCTTAATGCGAATGAGATTTTTTTCATTCACAACAATTTTTTTAACTCGACAGCGCATCCATCGGTTTGCTCTCGTCTGGCATGAGCGTTATAAATAGCAGACGCGACAAAGGAAACACGGGATGGATGCACTGACTTCATCGCTCACCGTTTTAACGGCCATGATTACGCCCGCCGTGCTGATCTCTGCGAGCGGCACGATGATTCTTTCGACGGCGACAAGGTTGGGCCGCGTCGTTGACCGCGTGCGCTCGCTCTCTGACCGTTTGGAAGAATACTCGCGCGCAGAGCAGCAGACAGATTTTTTAGAAGAACGTCGCGCGATGCTCTACGATCAACTCGACAAGCTGACGAGCCGTTCGCGCTTGCTGCAACGCGCATTGACTGTTTTCTATACGTCAGTCGCCATCTTCGTTGCCACGAGCGTTGCCATAGGCTTTGTCGCTTTTACGGGCGGGCGTCACAGTTGGATTCCTGTAGTGCTTGGTCTTATCGGAGCTTGCTTTCTTTTTTACGGCAGCGTTCTGCTCATCTTCGAGGCGCGGCTGGCTCTCTCGACGACGCACGCAGAGATGGATTTTCTTTGGAAGACCAGCAAGAGATTTGTCCCGCGCGAGCTTGTCGAACAGCACAAGCCGCATTTCATCCATTTCAGAAAACATGACTGAAAACAGTAGTCAGTATTCAGTAGTCAGTAGTCAGCATGAAGAGCCTTCGTACCTGTCGCTCTTTCGCACGGGCGAGTTGGCGCGGCGCGTTGAGGCTCTCGAAGCTCTGCTTGAGCGTTGCACTGTGTGCCCGCGTGATTGCCTGAACAATCGTTTGCGGGATGAGATTGCGGCTTGCTATTCGGGACGGCTGCCCGTTGTCTCTTCTTACACGGCGCACTACGGTGAAGAGCCTGCGCTGGTGGGAACACAGGGCGCGGGCAACATCTTTTTCGGCAACTGCAATTTGAGATGCGTCTATTGCCAGAACTATCAAATCTCGCAGACGCATAAAGAGCAGATCAAAAATCAGATTACGCATGAGCGTCTGGCAGAAATCATGTTGGAGTTGCAGCAGCGCGGATGCCACAACATCAACTTTGTCTCGCCGACTCACTTTGCGCCGCAGATGGCGCGCTCCGTTCTGCTCGCTGCCGAAAAAGGTTTACGTCTGCCCGTCGTCTATAACACGAACGCCTACGATTCCATCGAAGTGCTGCGCCTGCTTGACCGCGTGGTTGACGTTTACCTGCCGGACTTGAAATACGCCGGAAACGAAGAGGGCTATCTCTATTCAAAGGTGAGAAGCTATAAGGACTGCGCGCGCGCGGCGATTGCAGAGATGTACGCACAGACGGGCGACGAGCTTGTCTTCGGCGCGGACGGACTGCTCAAGCGCGGCCTTGTGATTCGTCTGCTGGTCCTGCCCAACGACATCGCGGGCGTGAGAGAGTCTCTGGAATGGATTAGAGACGCTCTCAGTCCGCGCGTCGCGGTTTCGATGATGGCGCAATACTACGCGACGAACAGGGCCGCGACAGACGAGCGATACACGCTGCTCTCGCGCCGCATCACGGAATCGGAATGGCTGCGCGCACTCTCGGCTCTCGACACGCTCGGCATGGAAGAGGGCTGGATGCAGGAGTATGACGGCGCATCGCATTACTATCGCCCGGATTTCACAGACCGCGAGAAGCCGTTCAAAGATGTCAGGGATTTTGAGAAGGCTTAATTGAGTTTATGATAAGTGAGATTCACCGCAGAGGCGCAGAGATAGCGCAGAGGAACCGCAGAGAGGTTGAGCGCTGTTCAAGACCTCTGCGTAAACTCTGCGAAGACTCCGCGTCTGCGGCGGTGAACTGCTGTGTTCCTTACACTCAATTAAAATTTCAGATAAAAGAGTAGCTTGATGAGCGAAACAAATGGAGCGCGCACGGGCGCACACGCGCCGGACTTTACACTTCAGGACGGAGACGGGCAGGAGTGGCGTCTCTCGGACCAACGCGGCAAGGTCGTGGTGCTGCTCTTTTATCCGGGCGATGAGACGCCTATCTGCACGAAGCAGTTGTGCTCTGTGCGTGATCGTTGGGAGGATTACGCGGAGACGGGCGCGTTGGTTGTCGGCATCTCCACGAACAGCGTCGAATCGCACAGGGCTTTCGCAGAGCATCACAGCCTCCCCTTAAGGCTTCTGGCAGACACGGACGGCAAGGTGCGAGACGCTTACGGCGCGCTCTCTTTGATTCCGAACAAGACCGCGCGCTCAGTCTTCGTGATAGACCGAGACGGCGTTATACGCTATCGCAAGGTTCAGCCGCTCGGACTCTTTCGCCCGAAAGATGACGAGACCATCGCTGCCATCCGCGCCGCTCAATAAGAGAGTCTAAAAGCTTGCCGATCAAATCCGACTTCTTCTACGTATGACAGTGAAACTAATACCAAGTTGCAGTAGAAAGA
>JBAWGU010000745.1:0-25434 GCA_049593215.1 Pyrinomonadaceae bacterium | reverse complement strand
GGGTAGGGACAAGTCCTCTGCCAGCGTGTTAGCGAAAAGAATAATTAACAGGATGGACAGGATAGACAGGATACAGAGAGATTGATTCATTAACTCATTGGTTCAATAAATCAATGAGTTGATTCTTTATCCTGTTCATCCTGTCCATCCTGTTTGAATTCTTCTGTGAGTTGAGCGGGCAGAGGACTTGTCCCTGCCCCTACTGTTATTCCGGTTTTGTTAGCCGCTCTTAGCTCACTCCCGCTCTTCTGAGTCTCTTTTTACGAAACTCAATCACGCTCTCGTCAGGCTCACTCTCGTAGCCGAGCAGCTTACGCAGAAAAGCGTCATCCCGATACTTCCCTTTCAACATTTTAGGCAAGTTGATCTGCTGCTTAATGAGCGGCAGGGTGTAGATGTTGTTGACGCCTCTTCTCACCTGCTGTGACCGATTGTGTCCTCCGCGATGATACAGCATTGCGTCTAAAACAATGACGGAACCGGCCTTTGCGTTGACTACTCTCTCATGCTCCTTAACGAACTCTTCAGAGGGGAAGAGTTCAGTTTTATGTGAAGCAGGGAGCACGTAGGTGCCGCCCATCTCCTCGGAAAAATCGTCAATGCAAAACAGAGCGGTGATTGAAAGCGGCCTCGTGCTGATGAAATGTTGGTAGCCCAGATCACGATGCCAGCAGGCTGGGTTCTGCTCGTTCCCTATATCCGGTACGTTGATAATTCCGTTCTGTAGCAGCAAAACAAAGTAGTCGCCCAAAAACCTCTCGATGATTGGCATGACCTTTGGGTGCGTCGCTATAGAAAGAAAGAACTCGTCGTAGGCAAGCAAGCACATGGCTACATAGATGTCACCGATAATTTCGAGTTGGCGCTCGCCGCCGATCTCCTCTAACTGCACTTGATAAATGTGATCAATTTTTTGGCGTGCCGACTTTAGCTCTGAGTCCGACAGTACACAGGGCAGAATCGTGTAACCAAGCAGCTTGATCTCTTCGACATGCTTATCCAGATCAGATGACGGACGACTGAATTCTTTCACGCCGTAGGTCTTGACAGCATCCTGCATCTAAACACTCCACAGATAATTCAGAGGCTCGGTTTGCTACAGCAGCATTTATCTACCAGTGCTCCAGAACGGCATATCCAAACCCGTCACGGCCAAACTCATTTCCGTTATAGAACAGATAGGTTTTATCCCTGTAGCTAACGATGCTCGCACAGACTTGCATTTGAGAGTCCCAGCCTGAATCGGAAACGTCTATGCCCATCTCTTCATCTTTCCGCATCCAGTTCAGACCGTCCGGCGATTCCGCGTAAGCCAACCTGTAACCTTCTACCTTCGTTCCGATGGCGTAGAACATTTTATAGATAGTTCCATCTTTGATCACGTATGGCCTGCCCATGCGTTGCTCGCCGACTTTCATATCAATACAAACTTGAAAATCATCATGAAGATGAATACCATCCGGCGATTCTGCGTGGCGGATATTGTAGCGTGGATATTGCTTGCCATCCTCCGTGTCAAACTGGCTTCCGCCGCCGTACCAGGCCCGCCACTTGCCGTCGTCGAACATCATCGTGTGGATAACGCGGAAGAAGAGTTCTCTGTCAGTTCGGTCGCAGACGGGCACACGGCTATAACGCTGGAATGATTCCCCTCCGTCGTGGCTGATCGCCAGCCCACTAAAGACGAAGAACTTTACCTTTTGGCCGAGTTGATAGCCAGCGTAGAACAGGTAAAGCTTACCGTCGCGCTCGATGATGACGCAGGGGACGACTCCGTTTTCGTCGAAGGCTCCCGGAAGGCCAACGTCAAGCGCGGGCACTTTCGAGACGCGCAAGACCTGAGACGGGTCATCAGCAGAAATGTCAACGAACCCGACTCGGCTCACGCCCGCGTCGTCGCGGAAGCCGACGAACATGCGTATGACGCCCTCCTCGCTTTTCAAATACGGTGTGGGTTGTAGCGCAGAATTCTTCGCCCAGTCGGAGTCGCCCGACGGGCCGTAGATTAATCCTCTCTTCTCCCACTTCATTTTAGTTTATCGATAGAGAAGTTTTTGAGATTAGGATAACTATTCATCGCCTTGACATGCGTTACGATGTCATACTATCAACCTGACCCCGGCGGCAGCGACGACAAACGACGAGAATCGCCCGAACCTGAGAAGGAAGAAGCGGCCCCGGTCCGACAGCTCAGTTCCAATCCATGCGCCAACTATGACTGCGGGTGCCCAATAGAGAAAACCATCCGGTAAAGAGAGTATTCCTTCTACCCGGGGAATCAACGCTGCTATCGAGTTAACCAGAGCAAAAGCGACCGTCACTCCGCGTGTTTCATCTGCATCTGCCCAACGCCTTCCGAACAGAATTGGACTGAGTATGATCCCGCCCCCAATCCCGACGATGCCCGAAACAAACCCGATGGCCGCTCCCAACGGCAGCGCAATTAAAATCGGAACCTGCGACATCTTCGTTTGCTCCGAATTAACGGATGAGAAGAACAATCGAATTGCTGCGTAAAGCAGAATCAAGCCCACCGCCACTCTGTCAACCAGCGCGGGTAGCGGCAACAACGAGGCAACGAATGAGGCCGGAACAGAAGCGACAGCGAAAGGCCAGAAGCTTCGCCATGAAAAGAAGCCAGCGCGGTAAAACCGGACGGTGCAAATCAGCGCGACGATAATATTCAGGGTAAGAACAGTCGGCTTTATCACGAGTAGCGGCATACCTAAGAGGGCCATGATGGCTAAGTAACTGGCTGCGCCCCCCAGACCACTACTAGAGTGGAGCAGTGAGAGACCGAAAATGGCGGCTGCCACGAGCAGCGCTATAATTGTTCCAGGTTCCAACATTTTTGCTAGTCACCGAGCAATTTAATCTAAGTTAAGTCGCCAGCCTCAGGTGTTGAAAGACGCGAGGCTTCGCACAACATAATCTGCTTCATCTTGCGCAAGATGAGCGCTCATGGGCAAGCTTAAAACCTCTGCTGCCATCGCTTCCGAGATTGGAAATTGACCTGCATGATAGCCGAGGTCCGAATAGGCTCTTTGTAGATGAGGAGGAACAGGGTAGTGAATCAGCGTCGCTATGGCGCGCTCACCAAGATGTTTTTGAAGCAAGTCGCGCTTCGGATGCCTGACGACGAACAGGTGCCAGACGGCTTCGGCCCAAGACGGCGTGTATGGAAGAACAAGAGAGCAAACTCCTTCCAACACTCTTGAATAATACTGAGCCATACTTTTACGGCTCTCATTCCATTGATCGAGTTTGGTAAGCTTAGTTCGCAGGAATGCTGCCTGCAACTCATCCATGCGAGAGTTTACGCCTTTGACCTCATTAAAGTATTTGATTTCCGAACCGTAATTACGCAGCACACGTATCCGGCGTGCCAACTTTTCATCATTTGTCACAACCGCACCCGCATCACCTAATGCGCCCAGATTCTTGCCGGGATAAAAACTGAAAGCCCCGGCAATCCCCAGACCGCCGACACGCCTTCCTTTGTATCTTGCGCCATGCGCCTGAGCAGCATCTTCAATTATCATGAGGCCATAACGTGATGCGACCTTATTGATTCCATCCATATCAGCCGGTTGACCATACAGATGAACGGCGATGACTGCGCGCGTGCGCGAGGTAATGGCTGATGCTATGCGGGCAGGGTCGAGATTGAAGGTTCCTTGATCGGGTTCAACCGGAACCGGAGTGGCCCCGGTATAGGAGACCGCCAGCCATGTCGCAATATAAGTATTTGCCGGAACCAGAACCTCATCGCCCGGGCCGATATCTACGGCACGCAGCGTCAAGTGAATCGCGTCGAGACCATTACCGACAGCCACACAATATCCGGCTTCGCAGTACGCAGCGAATTCAGCTTCAAACTGTTCAAGCTCAGGGCCGAGGATGTAGCGACCCGATTTGACGACGCGATGATAAGCTTCGTCTAGCTGCTCGCTCAACTCCAAATATTGCGAGTCTAAATTCAGGAAAGGAACTTTCATCCTCTTTCGATCTGCTCAGAACCGAAGAAATTGGCAGCGAGCCTCATTGATAGGAGCTTAGCAAAAACCAGGGCAATCCTTTGAGTGTGTCGTCTCAATCCTCGCAACGACGCTCTTCGCATTTGTTAGCGCCTTTGGTATCTTAAAGGCGCTAACGCAGGATGTCGCTGGCGCAGAATCCAGACGTGAAGCCTTTTGCAAATTTTGCTCGATGGAACAAATTGTCATTATCGGAGACGGCGAAACCGCCGAACTGGCCTTCGAATACTTTTCACATGATTCGCCACACACTGTTGTTGCCTTTTGTGTCGAACGAGAGTATCTGAAAAAAGATCGGATGTTCGGTCTGCCAGTGATTGCTTTTGAAGACCTTACCACACTTTATCCTCCGGCAACCCACAAGGCATTCGTGGCAATCTCTTACACTCAACTTAACCGCGTGCGCGCGCGCCTCTATTGTGCCACAAAGCGTCAGGGGTATGAGTGTGTCTCTTACGTAAGTTCGCGCGCCTTTGTGTGGCACAACGTAGAAATTGGCGAGAACTGCTTCATTATGGAGCATAACGTTTTACAGTATCGCGTGCGTATCGGAAACAATGTCGTGTTATGGAGCGGTAATCATGTCGGGCACCAGACAGTAATTAAGGACCACAACTTCATCTCGTCGCATGTTGTAATTTCCGGTTATTGCGAGATAGAAGAGAGTTGCTTTTTCGGTGTCAATTCCTGCCTCGCCGACAATATCAAGGTAGCGCGCGATTGTCTTGTAGGTATGGGCGCTGTTGTCAATAAGGACACGGAGGAACGCAAGGTTTATCGCGGCAATCCGGCTCAGCCGTCCTCAGTTGATAGCTTCACCATCTTCAGCGTCCGGGAATAGCAAAGGCTATGAATAGACTTTGACGAACTTGACCCTCATCTGGACATAAAAGCAAATGAGCATGACAGGATGCCGGATATGTCACCTGCCCAAAGTCAATGACGAGCGTGGCAATCTGACCTTCATTGAGAGCGGCAGGCACGTTCCATTTGAGGTCAAGCGAATCTTCTATTTGTACGACGTGCCCGGTGGAGCGACGCGGGCCGGGCACGCGCTCAAGTCATGCCATCAATTCTTGATTGCCACTTCGGGCAGCTTTGATGTGAGCGTTGATGATGGTAGCAATAAGCAGACGTTTCAGCTCAACCGCTCGTATTACGGTCTTTATATTCCACCTCTGATTTGGCGGGAAATCAGCAACTTTTCTTCAAACTCAATTTGCCTGGTTCTGGCTTCAGAGTTTTTTTCCGAAGAAGACTATTTCCGCGACTATTCGGCTTTCGTCAACGCCGTTCGAAAGGAAAACAAATGAAGGCGCTTTCGTAAAGATAATGGTGGCCGTTCGATTGACAAAAAGCTCCCTTGCTACTCCGGTTAGTTATCTGTTCTTCCACTAACGATGGTCTTGCTCAAGAGATAGGTTATGGGAATCGTTAACAACACAACCAGCGTCGGCGCTAGTACCTTGTTGATTTTTAAGCGCTGCACCATAAGATACAGAGAGACAGCCCCAAGAATATATTGCGTGACATAGACCAATGGATACTTGAGCGCTTTACTCAGTTTCAGTTGTTGCTTGAAAACGAATTTTGAATTGAGGTAATAGGAAAAGAAAACACCAAAGACATAAGCTACACTATACGCAATCAGGTAGGGAAGTAATAACAATAGAAACAGATAGAGCGCATACCCCACGAGCGTATTGATCGCACCCCAGAAGACAAAACGGTAAAAGTCACGATTGACGAATCTCATTGGATAACGCTGAAGACTGCGGTGGTCGCAATGGCGGATGTGTATAAGATGGCAGCGTTGCGAAAATTATTTTAGAGCGTAGAAGCTCACCGCTCACTCTTTCTAAGGCAACCATCTGAAACAGCGCAGCCACGAGCTTCACCTGCCTCTGGCCCGGTGGGTGGATATAGATAAGGAATGTGGCGGAGAGGGTGGGATTCGCGCCCCACGGTGGCCGTTAGACCACTCCGGTTTTCGAGTCAGCTTCCATCCCCCCACTTAACAAAGACCTATTAAGAATAGGCAGGAATTGAACCATCTGTCAGCCGTCAAAGCATAGCTCATCTTAGCCATTCTTGTCATGTCACTACGCCAACTTTACGCCAAGTTGGAATAAGAGGAAGAGAATTCTGGATTTCTTCCATCTAGATCAGATTTCGATTGAGTGTAAGGAACGGGGCGGTTCACCGCAGAGGCGCAGAGGTTTCGCAGAGGAAGCGCAGAGAGTTAAGCTTCAAGACCTCTGCGTCAACTCTGCGAGCCTGCTCTGCGCCTCTGCGGTGAGTCTTATTTGCCCTACACTCTACTGAATACCGCTCTAGTTGTTTGCATCTGAACAATGAGACTGATGCTATCACTATCTTCTACTTGATGGCTGCCAGCTCTGATGAATCAATTGTAGACTTCCTTCCGCCATCTGAACCCTCCTTTGTTCCAGTCGATAACTTCATCTCCTATTGACAGCCGATAGGTCGAGCTGTAAACTCTACTCCTATCGACAGTATAGAGGAGCGATATGAAGAAACAGAAGATTGACCTATTGCAAGGCACCCTCGAACTGCTGATCCTCCGCTTACTACGGTCAGGATCGTTAAACGGCTGGGACATTATGCAGCGCATTCAACTCGTCTCTGGTGAGGTGCTGAGCGTCACGCCGGGCGCACTATACCCGGCGCTCCACCGGCTTGAGGAGCGTGGGCTGATCTCAGCCGAGTGGGGTCCATCAGAGAACAACCGGAAGGCGAAGTTCTATAAGCTAACTGCCGCGGGCCGGAAGCAGCTCGGAGCGGAAAGGGAGACATGGGAGCGCTTTGCGGGTGCGGTGGAGGCAATCCTGCGGGACGCTTAATCAGGGAGGATGTTGCGATGTTGGACAGGCTGAAGAGACATCTGCGGGCACTCGTGCGCAACAGAGAGATGGAGCGCGAATTGGACGAGGAAATGCGCTACCACCTGGAGCGGGAGATTGAACAAAACATCCATGCGGGGCTGAGTCCAGTGGAGGCTCGCTTTGAGGCACTGCGGTCTTTCGGAGGTATGGAACGAGCGAAAGAAGAGTGTCGGGATGCGCGAGGCGTGCGTTTTCTTGAAGACCTCTGGCAAGACCTACGCTATGGGATGAGGATATTACGGAAGAGTCCCAGTTTCACTCTCGTCGCAGGGCTAACGCTTGCGTTAGGGATAGGGGCCAGCACAGCGATCTTCAGCGCGGTGAACCCTGTCCTATTCGAGCCGCTGCCGTATGCTCAAGCCGAACGGATCATGGCAATCTGGGACTTTGGCTCTGACAGTTCGCGTCTCTACGTAACATTCGGGACCTACCGCGAGTTGGAGGAGCGGAGTCGCTCTTTTGATGCGCTCGCCGTGATGAAGCCGTGGCAACCAACAATGACCGGACCGGCTGAGCCGGAGCGGATTGAAGGACAGCGCGTGAGCGCACGCTACTTTCAGGTGTTGGGTGTAGCGCCAGCGCTTGGCCGTGACTTCATTTCATCCGACGACCAGATTAATGGCCCTAAGGTAGCGATCATCAGCGACGGATTATGGCGTCGTCGCTTTGCCAGCGATAGCACAATCATCGGGCGTCAGGTCACGCTCGACGGCAATCTCTACACAGTCATCGGCGTGCTGCCAGGCACGTTCGAGGACCTCTTAACGCCGTCGGCGCAGGTCTGGACTCCCTTGCAATACGACAGGCTACTACTATCACCTCAGAGCAGAGAGTGGGGGCATCATCTGCGTATGATAGGGCGGCTACGCGAAGGCGTTGGGATAGAGCAGGCTAAACGAGAACTCAATACGATTGCGCGCACTGCGGTGCAGGAGTTTGTCAGGCCGCCCCACGCGTCACTTGAGCAGGGGTTGATGATGAACTCGCTCCAGGATGATCTGACGAGCAGTGTCAAACCGGCACTGCTCGCTATCCTCGGCGCAGTCTTTTTAATGCTCCTGATCGCCTGCGTGAACGTGACAAATCTACTGCTGGCACGCGGCGCGCAACGGCGCGGGGAATTCGCAATGCGGGCTGCGCTTGGCGGTACGAGACAGAGGCTCATCCGCCAACTGCTGACGGAAGGGCTGTTGCTAGCCATCATCGGGGGCGCGCTCGGGTTGTTAGTGGCAAAGTTTGCGGTCAGCGCGTTAGTAGCGCTCAGCCCACCAGAGTTGCCGAGGGCGAACGCGATTGGTGTCAAAGGCAGCGTCTTCATCTTCGCCCTCGCTATAACGACGCTCATCGGATTGTTGATCGGGATAGTTCCAGCGCTCCACGGGTCCAAGGTTGACCTGCACGCAGGCGTGCAGCAGACCTCACGACGTACCGCCAGCGGTCATCAACTGACGCGCCGCGCGCTCGTCGTCGCCGAGATCGCGTTTGCTCTCGTGCTGTTAGTGAGCGCGGGATTGCTATTGCGCAGCCTTCAGCAACTGTTCGCGATTGACCCCGGCTTCAATACGCCGCACCTGCTGACGATGCAGGTGCAGACCTCCGGCCCGAAGTTCGATACGGATGCTACTCACAGATTTTTCGCGCAGAGTTTGGAAGCTGTCCGCCGCATACCCGGCGTCAAGGCGGCAGCCTTCACTAGCCAGTTGCCGATGAGCGGCCAACTTGAGGACGGCTATGGCGTGCATTTCGAGTCGAGTCCTACTGGCAACCCTCAGGCAGATGAGGGTGCGCTGCGATACGCGGTAAGCCCCGGTTACTTTGAAACGATGGGCCTTCCGTTGCGCCGTGGCCGCTTCCTCAATACGCTCGACACAGCCAATGCGCCCCTGTCAGTCGTAATCAGCGAATCGTTAGCGAAAAGCAAGTTTCCGGGCCAAGACCCCACGGGGCAGCGCTTACGCATAGGGGCTAATGACGGGCCATGGTTCACCATCGTAGGCGTGGCCGGAAACGTGAAGCAGACATCGCTCGCCATCAGTCAAACGGATGCCGTGTACATCACGACCGAGCAGTGGCAGCTTTTCGCGGACAAGGCGCTGTGGCTGGTTGTTCGCGCTCACGGTGATGCAGCGACACTAGCCCCTAGCGTGAGAAGCGCGATCTGGTCTGTGGACAAGGACCAGCCGATTGTTCGGACAGCCACGATGGATGACCTGCTCGCTGCGTCGGCTGCCGAACGACGCTTCGCGCTAATCTTGTTCGAGGCGTTCGGCCTCGTGGCGCTGATACTCGCAGCCATCGGCATCTACGGGATGCTCTCCGGCAGCGTCACGGAGCGCAGGCGCGAGATCGGAGTACGCTTAGCTTTAGGAGCATCGCGCAAACACATTCTTACGCTGGTGATGCGGCAAGGGCTGAGACTCACTCTGCTCGGTGTGGTGCTGGGGCTGTGCGGGGCTGCGGCGGCAAGTCGGGCCATCGCATCTCTACTGTTCGGTGTCTCAAGGCTCGACCCCCTCTCCTATCTCAGCGTGATTGCGCTTCTGGCCTGCGTGTCTGCGATTGCTTGCTTGATACCCGCTTGGCGTGCGACGCGTGTAGACCCTTCGATTACTTTGAGGGCGGAGTAGCCGCACCGGATGAGTTTGCTAACAACCCAACTTAGCGAAAGCCGCCAAGCGGGATTTCGACGAGAAAGTAGAATTCAAATGAGAAAATCATTCTGTCTTTTGTTCTTATGCGTAGGCATCGTCTGTCAGGCATCGGCTCAACAACTAGACTTCAATAAAGCCACTGCGACAGACCCTGTGGAGTTAGCCAAAACTATGCCGGGCTTAGCCGGAGAAATCATTGCAAAGTACAAAGATGAAGACCGCAGAAAATATCTGGACAATTTATTCAGGCTGCAAATGATTGCGGGCAGTTACCGGGAAGCAAACGCTACCATAAAATCTCTGCGCGATATTCTCAAAACGAGCGATCCGGTGTATGCGGGCATCACTTACATGCAGTATGAAATATTCCTGAACGCAAAGCTGCGACAGGCCACAGAGAATATTTCCTTTGCGGATGCCTTCAAGGAATCGTTCCGTGCTGCATACGACAGGCTTAGTGACAAGGAAGCTTATCGAGTATCCGGTTCATTCGCTTATAACTTAACGCAGGCTCAAAGCGAGTTGAATGAATCGTTACAGAAGCTTAAAGACAAGAACAGTATAGAGCTTAGTGATGCTCTGGAGCTTGCTAGAAAATATCAGACATATCAGGTGTACGAAAGCATCCCGCCGCTCACAAAATCCTTGCTGCAAGAGGATGAAGATAGGCGCTACCTGATAGAGGATAATGTCTTAATCAAGACCAAAGACGGAGCCACCCTTTCCGCTATCGTGGTAAGAAAAAGAGGCGTCAGTGTGCCCCAGCCGACGGCACTTAGTTTCACAATTTATGCTGACACTGCGCGCAACATTGGCGCACCGAAGTTCGCCGCAGCTAATGGTTATGTAGGGGTAATGGCTTTCACACGCGGTAAAGGGGCAAGCCCTGACGAAATTGTGCCTTATGAATATGAAGCCAGAGACACTAACAGCGTGATTGATTGGATTATCAAACAACCCTGGAGCAACGGTCAGGTCGGCATGTACGGCGGCAGTTACAACGGCTTCGCGTGTTGGGCAGCAATGAAATATCCGCACCCGGCGCTGAAAACAATAGTCCCTTACGTTGCCAACAATCCGGGTGACGGACTACCAATGGAGAACAACATCTTTCTGTTCGTCAATTACGCCTGGGCCTTTTACGTCACCGATAACAAGTATCTCGATAACAAAATCTATTTTGATCGTGAGCGTTGGAACGCGCTGAACTTCAAGTGGTATGAGAGCGGGAAGTCATACCGCCTGATAGACACGGTTGACGGCGCGCATAACAAATGGCTCCAACGATGGCTGCAACATCCGGGTTACGACAAGTATTGGCAAGCTATGGTGCCCTACAAGGAAGAGTTCGCCAAAATCAAAATCCCTGTCTTAACCATCACAGGCTACTACGACGACGGCCAGCAATCTGCTATCCACTATCTGAAAGAGCATTACAAGTATGACAAGAATGCCAACCACTATTTACTAATCGGGCCTTACGACCATTTCGGCTCACAGAGGTCGCATAAGGACGAGGTGCTGAGAGGTTACACGATTGACCCCGTTGCGCAGATAGATACGCCTGAGATTACTTTCGAGTGGCTCGATTACGTGATGCGCGGCGGCGAGAAGCCTGCGCTGCTCAAGGACAAAATCAACTACGAAGTGATGGGAGCCAACGAGTGGAAACACGCTCCATCGCTGGAAAAGATGAGCAACGAGACGCTTGTCTTGTACCTGACAGACAGGAAATCTGGCGACCGTTATGAGTTGTCAAAAGAGAAGCCGTCTAAACCGGGCTTCCTCTCTCAAGAGGTGGACTTTGCCGACAGAAAGACGGTCAATAACAACTTCTACTATCCCGCTCCCATTATCGGCGGGAAGCCCGACTTTTCTAACGGATACACCTTCATTAGTGAGCCGTTCGATGAGCCGTTTGAGATTAGCGGCACATTCTCAGGCGAGATCAAAGCCAGCATTAATAAGAAGGACATGGACGTTGGTATCGTATTGTATGAAGTGATGCCGAATGGCGAATTGTTTCACCTCTCTTACTTTCTGGGGCGTGCCAGTTACGCAAAGGATATGAGCGTCAGGAGACTGCTGACGCCCGGTCAGGTGGAATCAATTCCATTTGATAAAACCCGGATGGTCAGCCGCAGAATCAGCAAAGGCAGTCGGCTGCTTGTGACCTTGAATGTCAACAAAAACGCTTTCGCTCAAATTAACTATGGAACCGGCAAAGATGTCAGCGATGAGGACATTACTGATGCCAAAACGCCATTGCAGATAAAGTGGCGGAATAATAGCTACATTAAAATTTCCATCTGGAAATAGAATCATGTAACGCTATATTTGGAATTGTAATTCACGCCTTCAAAGGTACACTCGGCTTCCCTCATCTATCTTGATTCGGGAAGCCGAGCGATTCTTGCTCCAGACGAAATCCTCTCAGGCTTAGAATGCTTGAAAATTGAGGACTTGCTGCAAGATGGCAGCCAGGATGTTGAGCTTGCCATTCGAGTTGCTGCCATACTGGAAACGGCTGTTATAACCATCCTCATAACCGCGACGGAAGCCCTCACGGAAGTAGTACTGATACTGACTGGAATCAACATAGGAGTAGCCGTATGTCGCGCTCCTGTAGTCGGCAGAATCTTGATAGTCAAAGCCACGCCCGTAGGCCCTGTCTGACTGCCCGGCGCGGACGCCCTCCTGATAGCCGTAATTCACAGCCTGCTGAAGAATCGTGACGCCGTTCTGGTCGGTCTGGTAGTAACCACCATTGCGATAGACGCGATAGCGACGAATGTTAGGAGTCGCGTAGACGGAACGATTGCGATTGCGCTCATTCTGAAGACGTATCTGCTCCTGACGCAGGCGCGCAAGTCGGAGTTGCTCCTGCTGTCGCTGTAAGGCTAACTGCTGTTGTTGACGTTGGAGCGCAAGCTGCTGCTGAGCCGCGCGCTGCTGTGCGAGACGCTGCTGTTCTTGCTGGCGCTGAAAGATAAGACGCTGTTGCTGCTGCGCCTGCTGCCCGCGTTGCTGTTCTAAGCGTTGCTGCTGTTGTTGAGCAAGACGTTCCTGCTGCTGCGACGCGCGTTGCTGCTGCTGCACTTGGCGTTGCTGTTGACGTTGTTCTTGCTGAGGCTCGCGCCCGCGTTCACGTCCGCGCTGCTGCGCGCTGGCTAGTTCGCTTGTTCCTAATAGTGAGACTATGCCGATAACCGACGCCACCATCATTCGCTTCAAGAAATTTACTTTCATAACCCCTCCTGACAATCTCAAAAATCCCCTGCCAATTTGATAGACACCGGCGTTTCCTATTCGGTTACATTCAACGTTCTAAATCTATTGAGTGTAAGGAACGGGGCGGTTCACCGCAGAGGCGCAGAGGGCGCGCAGAGTTTACGCAGAGAGATTGAATGACTTTAACTCTCCGCGCTTGCTCTGCGACACCTCTGCGCCTCTGCGGTGCGTCTTAGCGGAAATCATCACTCGTAACGCAGGGCTTCAATCGGGTCGAGTCCGGCGGCCTTTCGCGCCGGATAGTAGCCGAAGAAAATTCCAACCGCTGCCGAGAAGATGACAGAGCCGATGATGGCTGCGGTTGAGACGAGTGTGGGCCAGCCAAGCATTCTGGGGATGGCGATGGAGACAACCACGCCGAGCAGGATGCCGACGAGTCCGCCCGTCAGGCTGAGCACGATTGATTCAATCAGGAATTGGCTGCGCACGGCGGAAGAGCGTGCTCCGATTGCCATGCGGATGCCGATCTCGCGCGTCCGCTCTGTGACGGAGACGAGCATGATGTTCATGATTCCGATGCCGCCCACCAGAAGCGACACCGCCGCGATGCTGCCGAGCAACATCGTCATGATGCTGTTGGTTTCGTTGGCCGCTTCGGCCACGTCCGTCATGTTGCGAACAGAGAAGTCGTTCGGTTCGTTGGCAGAGAGTTTGTGGCGTTGACGCAGCAGGTCAGTGATCTGCGTCTGCGCCGTGTAGGTCGCATCCTGCGAGATGGCTGAGACATAGGCGACCTGCACGCGCGTGTTTCCCAGGAGCTTTTTCTGCACGGCTGTGTAAGGGGCAAACGCCGTGTCGTCCTGATCGCGTCCCTGCGGGTCTTGACCTTTGCGAGCCATCACGCCGACGACCTTAAAAGGAAGATTCATCACGCGGACGGATTGACCCAGAGGGTCTGCGCCGGGAAAGAGATTGTCTGCGATGGTCTGGCCGAGCACGATGACGCGCGCAGCCGAGCGCACGTCCGTCTCTGTGAAGAACGCGCCGCTCTGCACAGTCCATTTGCGAACCTCCGGGTACTGCTCGCTCACGCCCTGAACTGATGTGTTCCAGTTTTGATTACTGACGACCAGTTGTGATCTGGCGTTGATAGTCGGAGTGACCATCGCCACGCTCGGCACTTCACGCCTGATCGCTTCAAGGTCTTCGACGGTCAGAGTATTGGTCCCGCTATCTCCCGCGCCGCTACGCACACCGCCCACGTTCTGCGCGCCCGCGCTGACGAACAGCAGATTGGTCCCCATACTTTCAATCTGCGCCTGCACGGAAGCCTGCGCGCCCTGCCCTATGCTGACCATCGCGATCACCGCCGAGACGCCGATGATGATGCCGAGCATGGTCAGGGCCGCGCGCATCTTGTTGCGCACCAGAGCGCGAAAGGCGACGCGAATAATCATCAAGATGTTCATAATCTGCTCTTCCTTCAGTTGAATAAATTTCAACTGCTATCTGTTAGTCTTCTTCCTCTTCCGTATCAGGCAGAAGCTTTAATTCCTCAGACGCATCGCGCCGATTTTCGACAGGGTAATCCTCTTTGATTCTGCCGTCTTTGAAGACGACAACGCGGTCTGCGTACTCGGCAATGTCATGCTCATGCGTGACAAGGACCAGCGTGATGCCGCGTTCACGATTAAGCTTCTGGAAAATCTCCATCACTTCCACGGAAGTCCGCGAATCAAGATTGCCGGTCGGCTCGTCCGCGAGAATGAGCGCGGGGCGATTGACGAGCGAGCGTGCGATGGCGACTCTCTGCTGCTGCCCGCCTGAGAGTTGGTTCGGATGATTTTGCTCGCGCCCCGCTAGTCCGACAGAAGCAAGCGCATCCATTGCGCGTGTGTGGCGTTCGGCTGCGTTGATTCCGGCGTAGAGCATCGGCAGTTCGACGTTCTCCAAAGCCGAAGTACGCGAGAGCAAGTTGAAGCCTTGAAAGACGAAGCCAAGCTTTTGACTACGAATGTCTGCGCGCTCGTCCTTTGACATCTCGGACACGTCCTCGCCATCGAGGATGTACTTCCCTTTTGTCGGGCGGTCGAGGCAGCCGATAATGTTCATCGTCGTAGATTTGCCCGAACCCGATGTGCCCATGATCGCCACAAATTCACCTTCCCTGATCGTGAGCGAGATGCCGCGCAAGGCGTGAACTTGCGTCTCGCCCATCGTGTAAGTTTTATGAATCTGGTCCAATTGTATGACCGGACGCGCTTCCTCTCTCTGCGCGAGCAGTCCGGCGCTGGCTTCAAGCTCTTGCGGTTTGATTTCTAATGTCGCTTGCATCGCTTCGATTCTCCCTACGCTGCTATGAGCGTTTGACAGCCGCCGAAACGTTCATCCACATTCCGGCGGCTGTCATGAATTGAGCATGGCTCCTATCTTTGCCTGCCGCCACCACCTGTGCGCGGTGCGCCGCCGAAGCCGGGCGCAGTCTGATTCGTTGTTGGCGGCTTGCTCGCGCCGTTGACGTTCTGGCCTGTGATGATCACTTCGCCTTCGCGCAAGTCGCCTTCCAAAACTTCTGTCGCTGCGCCGTCTGTCAGACCGACCTTGATGCGGCGCGGCTGCGGCTGACCGTCTTGTCCGAGCACCCAGACGCGACGTGTCTGGCCTTCCAGCACGGGCGAAGAGGAAGGTGTAACACGTTCGCGCTCTGCAACGGGCTGCGCATCATTCGCAACGGCTGAGTTGTTTGCGTTCGTGCCGCTCGCATTTTCTGTCTGCTGAGTTCCACGCCGAGAGACTTGACCCGTTCTGTTGGCCGCTCCGCCTTGAGTCGTCTGTTGCTGTTGCCCTGTCGCAGTTTGCGGCGTAAAACGCAGTGCGGCGTTCGGCACTTTGAGCACGTTGTTGCGCTCGTCAATCGTGATTTCAAGATTGGCGGTCATGCCGGGCTTGAGTTTCTGCTCAGGGTTGCTCACGTCAATCACGACGTTGTAGGTCACGACGTTCTGAACGTTCTGCGGGTTGAGCCGCATCTGTTGGATCGTGCCTTTGAACTCTGCTCCCGGAAAAGCATCAACCGTAAAGCTGACGCCCTTCGCGTGCTCGACTAAGCCTATGTCTGCCTGATCTATGTTGGCGATGACCTGCATCTGCGTCAGGTCGTTAGCGATGGTGAAGAGCGTCGGGGACGAGAGACTCGCGGCAACGGTCTGCCCTACGTTCACATCGCGTGAGACAACTATGCCGTCAATCGGCGAGCGAATCGTCGTCTGGCTCAAATTGATTTCAGCTAACTGGAGCGCGGCCTCTGCCTGCTGCACCTGAGCGGCAGCGTTCTGCACTTGAGCGGCAGTGTTTTGCGCCTGCGCCTGTGACTGCTGGACCTGTGCCTGCGCCTGCTCAATCTGCGCCTGCGATTGGACGATGCCTGCGCTCGACGAAGACTGTGCGCTGAGCTTTGCCTGCTCGACCTGCGTGGCGGCTTGGTTATAGCGCGCTTCCGCAGTCTTATAACTCGTCTGCGCTGTCTCAACATCACGCCGCGCGACGACACCACTTGCCGCTAAAGATTCCTGCTGTCGTAAGAAGCTTGCAGCATCGTCCATCTCCGCTTTCAGCACGGCCATGTTAGCCTGCGCACCGGAGACGCCCGCCTGCTGATTCTGCACGGTTGACTGTGCGGCGAGCGCTTTGGCCTGAGCGTCTGTGACGCCTGCGCGCGACTGATTGATGACGGCGCGCGACTGCGCAACCTGCGCTTGAGCTTGTTGCAGGGCAGCGCGTGCCTGTAGGAGGTTCGCGCGCGCCTGTTCAACCTGCGCTTGAGAGGTAGCCGGATTGAGTTGGGCGATGACCTGCCCTTTTTTGACCTGCGAGTTGAAATCCGCGTAGAGCGCAGAGATAGTTCCCGACGCTTGGCTGCCGACTTGCACCGTTGTCACGGCTTGAAGCGTTCCCGTCGCCGTGACCGAGTTGCGAAGATTCCCTCGCTCCACCTTCGCCGTCATGTATTCGGCGGCACTGGCCCTGTCACCCCATAACAAAAATCCTGCCAGCGCAAGCAGCGCGATAGCTCCAACCGCTATGATGAGCCGTTTCTTGCTGCTCAGATTTAATTTAATCCACTTCATGATTTTCTCCCTGTTGAAGCGCAGTTGCCACGCGCTCGCTTTTTCACCGATTAAATTAAAATTTGTGTCTTCAATTTGCTTCATACCTTGCCTCATACCTTAATAGACACCGGCGATACCGCTTCGGTTACATTGTGGTGAGACGGGAAAAAGAGTCGTCGCCTGAGATTGATATGAACGTTGTAACCATTAGATAAAGCGCGGTGTCTTACCTGTTAGGAGGATGATGTGAGCCTTCTCAGAGACAAAGAATCAGGTACACTAAGGAGTGCGACGAAAGATGAAAAACCTTGTCAGCAACTCTTTTACCGGAATCTGCGGACTGAGAAGAGCGCTTCTCTAAGTCCACTGTCCGTTATAACAGGTACGCTTGCAGCCAAACGATTACGAACAGACACAGGACTTGGAGTTAGCGCGTCTGGCGCGCGAAGGCGACGAATCTGCCTTCGCGGAGATCGTGCGGCGCTACAGCCCGCGCGTCTTTCGATTTGCCAGCCGCTACTTTCGCCAGCGTGAGCTGGTCGAAGAAGCAGCACAGGAGGTTTTTCTGAAGGCTTTCACACAACTTGGCAGCTTTGAGGGGCGCGGTTCGATGGAGGGTTGGCTGACACGCATCACGACCAACACTTGTCTCAACCTGCTCCGCAGCGCAAAGCGCAGGCCGGAGTTGACGATCTCCGACATGACGGAAGATGAGAGCACGTGGTTGGACGACCATCTGGCAGGCACGGCCACCGAGCGGCATCAAGCGAGCGAGCGAAGTTTAGTTGCTGCTGATCTGGCGGGCCGTGTTCTTGAAACGATGTCGCCGGACGACCAGTTGGTTTTGACGTTGATTGATGGCGAAGATGCGCCGGTCAAAGAGGTGGCGGAGATGACAGGCTGGTCTGTCTCGAAGGTCAAGGTGCGAGCACTGCGCGCGCGCCGCAAGATGCGAGAGGCTGTCGAACAACTGCTGGCTTATAAGAGAAAGAATCCCGATAAGAGTTTAGAAAACGCGAGGTGAGAGATGAGAGACGAACACATCATTAGCATTATCGAGAACGCGCCTCTATCCGGTTTGAGCGAAAGCGAGTTGGCACACATTCACGCTCACGCCGCTCAGTGCGCCGAGTGCCAGCGCGCATTTGAAGCCGCGCAAATCTCAACGCTTCTGCTCAGAGAGCGCGTCGCCGCAGAGACATTCGAGCCGTCACCTTTCTTCCAAACGCGAGTTATGGCCGCGCTACGTGAGCGGCAAGCTGCCAATGAAACATCCGCGCTCAGGCGTCTATGGAACGCGACGGGGGCGCTTGTCTCCTCGATGGCGGCGACGGTGGCGGCGTTAGCGATTTTAACCTTCTTCGCACCCGGCTCTCAGCCGACATCAGGGCCACAGGAAACGGCTTCTGCATACAATTCCTACTCGGCGGAAGAAGTGCTCTTCGACCAAAGCAACGCGCCCGCAGATCAAATGTCATACGGGCAGGTACTCTCTACTCTCTACGAGTCGGACGATGATAGGTGAAATTATGATGGACCAGAACAATAGAAACAGATGGCAGCTTCGGGCCGCAGCCGTGCTCATCTTTCTGCTCGGCTTCGCGGCGGGCGCGCTCGCCTTAAACGCCTATCGCGGATGGTCAAGAGGCCGCACTCAAGTGAGCAGACAGGACCGTTTCGAGCAGATGTCCGAGCGTCTGAAACTGGGCGACAACCAGAAATCTCAGGTGCAAAAGATACTGGGCGACACACGCGAACAGTTACAGTCGTTGCGCAAAGAATCAGAGCCACGTGTGGCAGAGATTCGCCGACAGGCCGACGAACATTTGCAGAAGGTGTTAACGCCGGAGCAGTGGCAACAGTTTCAGCAGATGAGGGACGAGATGCGCGGGAATGAGCGACGCGGAAGAGGAAGTAGTGGAGACTGATACTGGACCAAATTTTTACCTGTGCGCTCGGGATTGGGAGCCACGCGAAGAATTGCTATTCACATTAATTGACCGCTGTGGTGCAGACCCGGGCAAGTTCCGCAGCTAAGATTGCCACAGCCTCACCGAGCAGCCTCTGATGATGGGGACTGTATTCAGTGAGGGCTGATGAATACAGCGTGACAACGCCATGTAATAATGTATTGTTGACAACCGGATATGCTGCAAGGGTCTTGTAAGAGGTTTCTAATTCGAGAGGCAAGATAGGAAGATCAAGCCTCGGATCAGTATTGAAGAAAGGCTTCCGGTTTGCTACTACCCATCCCGTCACGCCCTCGCCCGGAGTGACAGGGCGACCTTCCAAAAACCTTGCGTGTTCTCCTGCCGCACATGCGACCACATAATCACCGCCCATTGGTAATAGAGTAGTAACCGCGCACGTGTTGTATGGCACAAGCAGTTTGAGCTTATCCGTGAATTCCGAGAGCATCTGTTCAGGCTCACGTACGCCAGCCACTGCCTGAGTAAGCTCATACAATGCCCCCAGTTCTTCATCCGAGAAATTATCCTGTTGATGTTCCTCGCCGGATACCGGCTGAGATAGACCTGCTGCGGGGGCGATGAGACGGGCAATCTCGGAGAGTTCCTCTGGAGGCTCGATACCGAATGTCGGGAGCGGTTGATTGCGCATCGCCAGAATCTCTGCTTCAAACTCCGGCAAGTGCGTGATGAAAGTGCCGACTACATGCGGGTCATACTGAGTGCCACTGCCGCTCATGATGTAGTCAACAGCTTCCTGGCGCGTCATGCCCCTCCGATACTGACGATCTTCGCGCACGGCGTCAAAGCAGTCCACGACGGAAATAATACGAGCCGTGAGCGGGATGTCTTCGCCCGCCAGACCGTCGGGGTAGCCCTTGCCATCCCAACGCTCGTGATGATGGCGCACGACAGGGACAACCGGATAAGGGAACTCAACGCGGCCAAGTACCTGCGCGCCGACAAGAGTGTGCAACTTCATCTTCTCAAACTCGGCGGCGGTTAGTTTGCCGGGTTTTGTGAGAATGTAATCAGGCACAGCTATCTTTCCGATGTCATGTAGGAGAGCGCCCGCACGCAACGCTTCTATCTCCGCGTCTGTGCATCCGAGAAGACGCGCCACTCCGGCAGCATAGATCTGTACTCGCAGCACATGCTCGTGAGTCACTTTATCTTTGGCATTGATGGCAACGGCGAGAGCCTCTATGGTTTCTCTGTGAGACTTTTCCATCAAGCTGATGCGCTCCAGTTGCGCGCGTTCGACGACATCAATGCGGTCTTGAATGCTGTCGCGGTGCTGGCGATGGCCGAAGTGAATGGCGATAAGCACGGGTGCGCCAATCACGATCATGGTCAGGGCATCGTGTTGCAGCGCGATATACATGAGGCTCGCCGCCGCGCTCGTAGGCAGGAGCATGGGCGCAGCGAAGAGTAGGTTACTTCTCCAATTCGCCCAGACAGAGCTACCGAGACGAACGGCGAAGAGCAGCGAAATAATTCCGCTATTGACGAGGGTGTGAACGAGACTGGCGACGAGCAGCGCAACCGCAATGGCCGAGATAGAATGCTCGCGGCTGAGACCAACTTCACCGAAGCCATAGCGCAAGACGACGTTGAGGCTCACGGTAGCCGCGCCTGCCGCAAGCGACATCATGCCTGACGAGTAAAAGTTGCTGGAGAAGCGACGCACCGTGCGGCGAGAAGAAGTGAACCCTTCAATTCCAGCGACGAAGATTGCGGCTGCCCCTCCGTGCCAACATGCAACGACGAGGACGACCGCATCCGACAAGGTGAAGGTCATCTTCTCCTGCGTTAACTTCAGACCGGCGGGCAGTGGAAACGTGTTCGGGAAAAGACCCATCACGACGACCACCGGCACGATTGCAAGAGTGATTAACTGGTCCTGCCAGCCATAGTGTGTAAAGAGAGCCACGCCGCTCGCCAGCCACAGCGACATACCCATCCCGATGATGGCTGCTGAGACAATCCGACTTTTCTTATCTGTGTTCTCGTTTCTCAATACAATGTCCGGTTAAGGGTGTCCTGTCACCTGTAGATACTTTACGGATGAGGGAAGAGCGGGCTGGTCGGCGTTAATCGCTGCACCCCTATGGGAAACGCATATTCACCCATGATCATGACCTCATTTTCGTTGGCAGTGGTCGTGCTCGGGTCCACCATGTTCAAGGCCCAGGTACTTTGATTGTCAAAGCTCAAGCCGTACAAGCCGCCGGATTTCATCAATCCATCCGCGCTGATATATTCACTGCTGACGACGATGCCGCTACTCACAACAATACCGCTACTAACCACTATCCCACTGCTCACTACTATCCCGCTGCTGACAACGATGCCGCTGCTCACGACAATGCCGTTGGCAAAAACATAACTTCCATCAGGCAACATGTACCCGTCGGCAACTGCAAATCCGGTATTGATAATCTGACCGTCTGCCGTCTTGTAGCCGCTCGTCAGCGTTAACTTGTCTGTGAAGGCCACGCCTTCAACCCAGACTACTCCGTTATTGAGCGGAACGCTTTCGCCAGCTATCGGGGACGTTAGCCCTAAGGTTGAATAGGTCACGTTCTTTGTCGTAATCAGATTGTCACCCGATTTGGCGCGGTCCGCATCCTTACGGATGGCTCCCGCAAGTTTCGCAGCAGCATAGGTATTTAGCTCGCCCGCGCCCTCTGTGATAAGCCGCTCGTAAGGTGTTATCTGACCGTTCTTAACCATCGTCTCGTAAACAGGTAGGCGTTGCGCCGTGCGCATGAGAACCGCTTTGACCATCTGCGGGGTGAGAGATGGATTAGCTCCCAGCATGAGCGCCACAGTGCCTGAAACGGCTGGCGCGGCAAAGGAAGTGCCGCTCAGAATCTGGTACGTACCCGTTGCTACGGGTATGTTCGAGCTTGTATTGCCAACCAGAAGACCGCCCAGCAGACCGCCGCCTCCCGTAGTTGAATAAGAATTGCTTGCTGATGGCGAAGAGACTGCTGTCTCGGCTGCGCCAGTCATGTTGCCGGGCGCAACGAGGTCGGGCTTGACCATCCCGTCAACGAGCGTCGGGCCGCGCGAAGAATAACTCGTGACAACATCATCGGAACGCTGAGCGGTCTGCTGTGTGTTGGTCGCGCCGACGGTAATCACCTTTGGCGAGTTGGCAGGCGAAAGGATGCCGCCATAGATGGTCTGCCCGCTTGAATCTTTACCCCAGTTGCCCGCCGCGACAACAACGACGATTCCGGCATCCGCAGCCTTGCCTACCGCCTGACAGAGCGGATCGGTCTTGTAGCTCTGCGAGATGGGTGCGCCGAGCGAGAGGTTCATCACACGGATGTTATAAACGCTCTTATTCTTGATGACCCAGTTAATGCCTGCGATAACGTTCGAGACAGTTCCGACGCCCTTCGAGTCAAGCACGCGCACGTCAATCAGGTTTGCGCCCGTTGCAATGCCGCCATAGGTAGGCGCGTTTGAATGTTGCGCCGCGTAATTCTCGCTCGACTGTCCCGTGCCTGCTGCGACACCCGCCGTGTGAGTGCCGTGCCCGTAAGCGTCTTCGGTCTTATTCTCACCTGTAAAGTCTACGTGCTTTTGGACACGGCTGAAGGACTGAAGAAAAGTTTGCGAGGTAAGGCCGAGTCCTAACAGCCCGCCGCTCTGCTGCCACTTGTACCCGGCAAACTCTGCGGCGTCGGCAGGTGTAATGCCGCTATCTAGAATTGCTATCCCCACTCCGTTACCGGCCCCGCCGTTGGCGATGCCGTTGTTCCCCGCAGGCAGCACTTTGCTCGCGCCGGTCGCCACCTCGATGTGGCTTGTGTTATCCGGTGTTGCTGTTGAGAGCGAACGCACTTCATCATCAGAAGAGAGCCAGGAGACCTCGCCACGTGAAGCTAGTTCATCCAACTGCTCGACGGGCACGTCAACAGCCATCAAGCCCAGCGCATCCATCTCCTGATTGATACGCGCTCCTGCGTTATTAAGAGCTGCCCGCGCCTGCTGTGCCGCCGCCGGGTCGGATAGATTGATGATGACGTGCGCCCTCTCTCCGCTTCCACGCCGCACCCTACGGACGCGCTCGTGAAGCTCTCCGGTCATCTTTTCCGACGAAGAGCGGCGAGGATTAGCCTGCGCCTTCATCTGAGAAGAAGAGGTGCTGATGAAAGGCAAGATAAGTGAATAGATGATTAACAGAACCAGAGGGAATGGCTTCCGCATTAGGCTAAGCTCCTTGCGATTACTGATGGTTTGTGTTCCAGAATGACTTCCAAAAGAAAATATGTGAGAAGGAATCTGCACTTCAAATTCCTTCACACACATCCGCGTCTCTTCGGGAACTCCCACTGCCATATTCCTGTTCGCAAGAACGTAGGCTGGTAAGCACGTGCCGCCCCCAGCTTTCGTCTGGAGTAAGCCTTTATCGGTGACGATCCATGAAAAGTGAAAATAGCGCGCTCCCACACAAAGGTTGAGCGAGCTTGCTTAGGCGAAAGCTGTGCCAGATGTCGCGCCGTGGGGTTAAGTTGTTGTAGATACTTGGGCGGAAGGATTTCAATAAAAAGCAGTCGGGAGATTTTCATTCATCTTGAAATGGATGAGGCGGTCATCTTGATAGATGATCGGTCTTTCTAACATGCGCAAATAATCGGAAGCAGTTGCTCAAGCACAGGAGAGAGAGCCGATGAATGATTATAGTCATGCTCAAAGAGACGCATCTGCTGCTGTTAAGTAATCAAGGAGCGCCTCTTTGACTTGAGGCTCTCTGACTTCACGGGGTTGTGTTGCAGGAATTCCTTCATCAGCTATAATCTCACTTTATGTCCATCAATCACTCTTCGGGAATCGCATACTTGAAACAAAATAAAGTGTTCATGCTTTATTCGTCATGTTCGTGCAGCTGTCGTGTGGGATGTCCAGCCTAAGAAACGTGCCATCGGTGCTGTAATAGGTCATCGTATTAGTCGTGACAGAATCCGAAGGTTGGAGGGCATGACCACGAGCTAAAATCGTGATGGTAGACGCAGTGGGTCAAAATACCATCCGGTGAGGAGTCAGAAGGTCATGTGGCAGATGATTCTGCCGATCATCAGACCGATGCGCCTCAAGGTGTTTTGCAAGTAGCTTTCGTTTCTCAAATCACCAATGATGACCGAAATCAATCGGCGTAACTTTCTTCGCGGCGCACTAGCTGCCAGCGCTTATCTGACACTCGCACGGTCAAACGCTTTGGCCTCCGGCTTCGATGCTGAACGTCGTTTCGCGCCGGTCAAAGTTGCGCGCAATCGAATTATTCGTGAGGTTGTCGGCCTGAGACCCTTTCGCTCCGAAGGATTTGTCGTCGAGGCGGAGCGCGTCGGCAACAAACTTCTGATTCATGACTACGGCCATGGCGGCGGTGGAATTACACTCTCCTGGGGCACGGCCTCACTGGCCGTGGATTTGGTGAGTGATTTTCTGGCGGCGCTGCCGTCTCGTCATGGGCGCGGTTCCCGAACGACGAGGCATCGCCGCTTTGCCGTTCTCGGCTGCGGCGTCAATGGTCTTTCAACTGCCCGCCTCCTGCAACGTCGTTTTCAGGACGGGCCGGGGACGGTGACTATTTATGCCAAAGACCTGCCGCCGGAGACGACTTCCAACATCGCCGGAGGATTCTGGTCTCCGACATCTGTCTTTGATGCCGAAGCCGTTTCACAGAAGTTTACCGAACAGTTTCGGCTCGCGTGCCGGATTTCCAACCGCGCCTTTCAGTTGCTGGTCGGCCCGGAGTATGGGGTGCGCTGGATAGATACTCTTGAGTTGTACCGCAACGAAGCGTCACTGGCGCGCGAGCTGCCCGGCGGCAACGACCTCTACCCACAGCAGGAGGCTCATCGAGACGCAGAACATTACTTCGGCTTCCCCTTTGTCCGCCAGTACAGCACGATGCTCATCGAGCCTCCGGTCTATCTCAATGCGCTGCTGCGCGACTTCTATATTGCCGGTGGGAAGCTTGTGGTCAAGCAGTTCCGCAGTCGTGAAGAGGTTATGCGTCTGCCAGAGCAGATCATCTTCAACTGCACGGGACTAGGCGCACACGCACTTTTCGGCGATCAGAAACTAGGCCCCGTGCGCGGCCAACTGGAAGTGCTGCTGCCGCAACCCGAGATCGACTACTGTTATCTGGGCGGCGGCGATTACATGTTCCCGCGCCGGGACGGAATTATTCTGGGCGGCACATGGAATCATGACGACTGGTCGCTCACGCCTAGAGAGGAACAGGCCACACAAATCCTCGAAGGACATGCTGAGATCATGAAGGGACTCAAGGGGTGAACTTTGGTGAGACAGGTCATCACTCTCACGATCCGACGCGCACAAGATGAACGGCATCGAGAACTGAAGCTTCTGTTATGAAAGAATTCATTAAGAGAGTCGCTCTGGTCACAGGCACTTGCGATTTGCAATAGAGTGTAGCCAGCGCAGTAACAAAGACGAAGGGTTCACGCAAAGACGCAAAGAAGAGAAAGACCAAAGGTCTTCTTTAGTTC
>JBAWGU010000744.1:0-9201 GCA_049593215.1 Pyrinomonadaceae bacterium | reverse complement strand
TGGCAAACGCGCGCTCAAGTCTCTCTGTCAGGTCGAGCAAGCCAACGTAGCCGAGGTCGCGCGCAGCGACTGTTGAGAGCAGGAGCAGGCCCACGTTGGTTGGAGAGGTGCGATGAGCGATGACAGGTTTCGGGTCTTCCTGAAAATTATCGGGCGGCAGCCAGTGGTCTTCCTCGCCGACAAAAGTTTCAAAGAATCGCCAAGTGCGCCGCGCAATACTACGCGCCTCCTGCCCATCTTCGCCTTCGAGTCGCTTGATGCCGGAAGCCGTCCGTCGGCTCATAAAGTAAGCGACGAGCGGCGAGATGAGCCATACGAAAAGAAAGACTGCGGCGATTGGCAGGGCGACAGGTTTCAAAAAGAGTATGAGCGCAAGGATGACGACTGCGATCAACGGCGCGGGCCACATGAAGCGGAAAAAATCTTTAGCGGTGTGCGCGCTTGCGCTCTCTGCCTGCGCCGCAGTGGTCCATTCGAGCAGATGCTTGCGCGAGATGAGCTTGCGATAGACGGTGCGCGCGATGGCGTCCGTCATCAAGTAGGCTTGATGCCCGAGGAACGTGACGGTCAGCGCAACCTGCGCCGTGTTTGTCAGCACGCCGCCCCAGACGTTCCAGAAGTGGCTCGTCCATGGAATGCCGCGCGGGTGGACCAGAAGGCTCGTGGTCACATGCGCGTAAACAGGAAACGCGAGCACGAACACGGCGAAGAGAGTCCACACGAGAGGCGAGCCGGGCAGGACCAGCCACGCCGCCGCCAGCCACAAAAGAATTGACGTGGCGACAAGGCTGCGCCGCAGGTTGTCCAGAATTTTCCAGCGCGCAATCGTTGGCAGCGTGTTCTTCTGCGTGTGCCGCTCGGCGTCAGGCACGCGCGGCAGCAGCCAGCGTGCAATCTGCCAGTCGCCGCGCGTCCAACGATGCTGGCGCATGGCGTAGGTGTCGTAGTAAGCCGGATAGTCGTCCAGAAGTTCTATGTCTGTGACGAGCGCGGCTCGCGCGTAGAGACCTTCAAAGAGGTCGTGGCTGAGCAGCGAATTTTCAGGAACGCGATCATGCAGCGCTGCCTCGAATGCGTCCACGTCGTAGAGACCTTTGCCCGTGTAGCTGCCTTCGCGGAAAAGGTCTTGATAAACATCAGAGACGGCTGTGGTGTAAGGATCAATGCCCGTGTTGCCTGAGAAGATGCGCGCAAATCTTGAGCGTGATGCGCTGACGAGAGAAATGCTGACGCGCGGTTGCAGAACGGCGTAGCCTTCGACGACGCGGCCCGCTTTTGCGTCGAAGCGCGGGCAGTTGAGCGGGTGCGTCATTGTGCCGATTAAACGGCGCGCGTCGTCGCGCGGAAGCTGCGTGTCGGAATCGAGCGTGATGACATATTTAATTTTCGAGAGCAGAGCGGGGTCAGCCGTCTTGACGATAAAGCTTGTGTCACGCGCCCCTCTGAGCAGACGATTGAATTCATGCAGCTTGCCGCGCTTGCGCTCCCAGCCAATCCACTTCTTTTCGCTCTCGTTCCACTGCCTGCGGCGATGAAAAAGATAGAAGCGCGGCCCGTCGTCTTCAGACACGTATCGCTCATTCAACTCCTTGATGCCGCTTATCGCTGCGTCCAGCAGGATTGTGTCGTCGGGCATCAACTCTTCCGAAGCGTCTGTGAAATCTGTGAGCAGAGCGAAATAGAGATGCTCGCTTTGATTGGCGAGAAAATGGACCTCCAGCTTTTCAACCAGCTCGCGCACAAACTCTTCGCTTGCAAGCATCGTTGGCACAACGACCATCGTGCTTGCTTCTTCACTAAGCTCCTCCATCGAATTCATCTTCGGCAACGGGCGCGGCTTGAAGAGGTTTGTGATGTCCCAGTTCAAAACTCCGACGGCCAGATCGCTCGCAGGAATCAGGGCGAGCAGCGCGAGCAGTAGGAGAGAGCGCACACTTGCGCCGGAATAAAATGCGTAAGCGAGAAGCAGCGTGAGCAGCAGGCCCGTCAGAAACGCAAGCGTGCCGAGATAAATCGCAGTCGGATGTCGAAGCGTGATGCGCGGCACACGCTCATTAAGGCGCGGACGATAGCCGCAGATTCGTTCAAGCTCCAGGAGTCCATCGCTGACCAGATAGTAGCCGACATGCCCGCGCCTCTGGTCCTTTTCGTCTGATTGATAAGCCTTTATCGCAAGCTCTATGGCGCGGCGTGCGACCTCCTGTTCAGCGAGCCTCGTGCGTTTGCTGATACGCTCAACGACATGGCGATAAGAGTCGCGCGTCGGGAAATCCATCAGAGCGTATGCGCTAACGGGGTCTGTGCCGAGAAGCGGATCAACGAGCGAGACGCTCTCAAAAAAATCGCGCCAGTCGAGCGTCGAGAGCAGGCGCATACTCGTGATGATGTTGCCGACGGTGAACTGCGCGGCGGCCTGACGTTGATGCTCTATGTTGACGACCTGATCCGTCGTCGTGCCTTCGCGCGCAAGCTGCCGCTCAAGCCAATCGAGAGCGCGCATCACTTCAGGGTCTTGATCGCGCAAGCGTTGAGTGAGTTGAACGACGAAGGCGCGTCCAATCTGCCCACGCTTGCTCAAAGCAGAACTGAGCGTGTTCACAACCGCATCGGGCTGCCGTCCGGCAACTTCCAAAAGTTTGTCCGCGAGCGCGTCCGCTTCTTCACGCTCGACGCGCGCTTTGACGATGCGACTCGCAAGACGCCGCAGGTTTTCGACCAGCGCGAGGCGCAGATTAATCGCAATCGCCCACAACTCTCCAATAGTGAGCGGCGCGACGCGTTGATAGGCGCTGATGAAACGCCTCAAGGTTTCAGAGTCGAGGCGGCTGTCGGTGTGCGCGATAACGGCAAGCGCAATCGCGTAGACGCGCGGGTAACCTGCGAGCTTTCCTTCTTCGAGTTTGGGAAGCTCGTAATAGTAGCGGCGCGGGAGGTCTTCGCGTATCTCTCTCAACTGCTCTTCGACAATATGAAAATTGTCAACGAGCCATTCGGCTGCGGGCGAGATGCTGCGCTCATTGCGAATCGCCTCTGCGAGCGCGCGGTATGAGGCAATGAGCTTGCGCCCATTCTCTTCAAGGCGAGGCAAGAGAGATTTGCCGCGCTTCGGCTCTAAGGAAACGCGATGCTCTTTGGCAAGCTCTTCTGCAAGCTGCTCAAGACGCTCAATGCTGAACAACTCTTCTCGAATCGGGTCTTCAATACGCTGACCGTTCGAGCGTTGCAGAAGATTCACAAGGCCCGCAAAGCCACTCGTCTGCGCAGAATTCTTCAAACTTGATGATGGCTGATTCACTCAATTAAGAATATCACGATTCAAGTGCAGGGATGAGGGCAGAGGGATGAAAGAAAAGCTGTTCTTTGTCCGTTGTCAGTTGTCAGTTGTTATTCGTCTTTACAACGGACCACTGACTACGGACTACGGACAGTTCTTTCTTCATCCCTCATCCCTCTGCCCTGCTTTTCTTATGCTGTATCTAAAAATCTTGCGCGGACTTCCGGAGCAGGCAGCAGACAGGCGTCGTGTTTGCCGAAAAATTTGTAGCGATAGCGAGCGATGGTGTCGTAAAAGAAATCTCTGATGGGTGCGGGCAGAACGCGGAAAACAACTAGCAGTTTCCAGATGCCGCCGAGGTATGAAGCGATGCGCAGCGCAGCGTCGGAGCGTACAAACACTCGCTCGTCGTTTTCGTTAGATAATTTTTCGAGCAGGACAACAGAATCAACCTCACGCAAATCCGTGTGGCGAGCGATAGCAGCTTTGCCGTAATCGCTCTGCAACGGAGCAAAGCGCAAAGTGCCGCGCTTGTCTGCGCGCAGAATCGTCTGCACAGACCTGTTGCACAGTCCGCACACGCCGTCGTAGAGCATGACAAGCTCGCTCGCTTTATTCTCTGTCATCTTTTTGATTGGTCTCCTCTTCAAGCATCGCAAAGATTGTAATGGGCGACGATCCGTTGCGCAGCTTCTTGAGGAGCGAGGCAAGTGTTATCAATCGTCAGGCTGCTGCGATCCGGAAAGGCGGAGAAAAGATCATGACGCTCAAGAATCTCTCTCAGGATGTTGAGATTGGAAGCCTTGCTGAAATTTCTTCTCTCTTCACTGAGCACTCTCTCTTCCAGCGCGCTCTTCTCACAAATAAGCTGGACCAGACAAACTTCGCCTCCATGCTTTTCGACGCGCTCGATAATCTTGCGCACAAACGGCTCGTCACTGCCTGCGGCATAGCAGAAAGTGAAAATCAAACCATTGATCTTCTCACTCGCAGCCTCTTCAATCGTTTCCGTGCGGATTAAATCAACGAGCCTGTAGAAAGGCTTCGTGCCGAATTCAAAGACAGGCTCGACGCAATTAATGCTCAGGTGATTATGAAAGATTTTGAACGCGGTCGCATCCGCCAGAGCCTTCGCTACCGTGAGCTTTCCTGCGGCGGGCGGGCCGTAGATGAAGACAAGTTTCATGGCTTTCCAACTCTCAGGCTCAAAGGCCATCGCACTTCCAGAACTTTTTCAGCATCGCCCCATAAAGCTAAAAGCTCCTCTGTCAAATCTGTGACAGGATCAACTCCTTTATCTTTAATGAATCCCTGCGTCGCAGACCACGTGCGCAGGTAGCCGAGCAGATCAGGCAGAGACCAGCTCGCGCTCATGTGAAATGCCGGAGGGTGCAAATCTTCAAACGGAAATGAGATGGAATGATAGCCGTCTTCGACCAAACGCCTTTCCGGCGGCCAGTATGGTCCAACTATCTGTTCATAAAAAACTCCGATGGCCGCGTCAATCTCAGGCGAGACGTTCAGCAGATTATAGGTCCAGACCGCAATCACTCCGCCGTCTTTCATCACGCGCTTTGCTTCCCTGTAAAACCCTTCGAGGTTGAACCAGTGCAGAGCCTGCGCGACGCTCACAAGATCAATCGAGTGCGACTCAATATCCGTCTGCTCCGCTTTCGCAATCCTGTACTCGACATGCTCATGCTCGCTCGCGCTATCAAGCTGCGACCGGCTCGCATCTGTAGCAATCACCTGTTTGAAAAATTGCGCGAGACTGACTGCGGCCTGACCGTTACCAGTCGCGCAATCCCATGCTCTCTCCCGCATCGGCGCTGCTTTAGCAAGATACTCGAACAACTCCACAGGATAGCGCGGGCGGTACTTCGCATAGTCAATCGCTTGTTTTGAGAAGTAATCTTTGAATTGCATTCTCAATCTTCCTTCACCTTAATCTCTCTGACCTCTTCAATCACAGACCGGCCCGAAGACCCGTCACCACTCGTCCACTGCCAGGATTCATTGAGGCGGTAACGACCGTCTTCAAGCTCCTGCGGCACAGAGCGGCACGTGCCTGTTCTCCACTCGCCTCTCCGATTGACCTGCTGGTAACGCATATCGAGCCGCCCCTCTTCATCAACTTTTGCAAGCAGCGTCCCCAGCAGCACCTCGCCGCCCTGATAAGTGGCCCAGACGATATTTCCCTGTTGCCTGTAATGAAAGATTGTTTCCGAGCCGGTCTCGCCGTTCTCCGAATTGCTGACGGGCCTGAAAAATTTATCGTGATAGTTAAAGCTCATGGCTTCTGTTTCCAGAGTTTCTGGGAAGGCACACGCAGAGCGCGGTTGAATTTTGAAGAAGAGTTTTCCCACGCGATGATAGCGGTGAGTTCAACTATCTCATCTTCATCGAAGAAGCTGCGCAGGCGCGCGAACAATTCATCGCTCACCTCGCGCCCCGTGATAGTCATGCTGTCAGCATACTCAAGCGCGACGCGTTCCTTTTCATCGTAAAGAGGACTGCTCGCATAATCATGCAAAGCTTCAATCTTCTCGTCCGGCACTCCAAGCTCACTGCCCACGGCAGCGTTGATGTCCTGTCAAAACTCGCAGCCGTTGTGCCATGCTACGCGCCTGTTAATGAGCGCCTGTAGCTTTCCATCAATCAAGCCCGAACCGTCAATTCCCGTCCACATGCAGCGTGCGCCGCGAAAGATTGTCGGGCGTCGCGCGTAAATTAGATGATTCAAGAGAGGCGCACCCCAGTTTTTCGCTTGCGCCTCAAAGACTTTCCTGATGTAGCCGTCAACTTCGCTCGGATTAACGCCTTCAACGCGTGCCATCGTCAGCTTCGCTCCTTCTGGAAAAGAATCTTCAAAATACGTTATTGCTCTTCCTCAACTTTTGGCTTGTCGCCTGTCACTTGATAATCACTCGTGACGAGCGGATGCTCTTTGAACTTTTCCATCCAGCGCTGAGGCTGTATGAGGTCTGTGAAACCAACGTGACGGTAAAGGTCATGCGCATCTTTCGTCGCCAGCACCCAACGGCGCAGCCCCTGCAATTCCGGGTGAGAGACAATCACTTCGAGAAGCCATTTGCCTAAACCCTTCCCTCTCTCCGAGTCGAGCACGAACACATCTGCAAGCCAGGCGAATGTTGCGTAGTCCGTGATCACGCGCGCAAACCCGACTTGCGCTTCCCCTTTATAAAGACCGAAGGCGAGCGAGTTTTCGACAGAGCGTTTGACAACCTCGATTGGCCTGCCGATGGCCCAGTAAGATGAGGTGCTCAGGAAATTATGTATGGCGTTAAAGTCCAGCCGCTTTTGATCCGTGCTGATTGTGAACTCGTCTCGTCGCCATTCGCGTATCTCAGGCTTCATTCTTTTTGACCTCACACTTTCTAAACTGCGAAGACCTTAATAATGAAACGACACGGGCGCAAGCTTGAAACTAAAACGAGTAGAAAGAAATTTATGTTTCGACACGCCCGCATCTCATAAAATCCAATCGCCTCATGTGCAACGTACCGCTTATCTGTCGTATGATGCAGCCATCAAGCGGCGCACCATATCGTGTAGAGAGAGCGCACACTCGCGCACATGGTTTAGTATGAAGAGCCTTTTCAATTCTACTCCCATGTTAAGAGCGCCTCTATCTTTTTCAATATTTGAGTTTAGAGAGATGACCGTAGATGAACTGGAAGTGGCACGGTCATTGCTAAAGTTTAGACGGCAGCCGCGCGTCGTGTAACCACTAATAGAAGAAGCTCGGCGACGCGCTTTGAAACTGGAGGATAAGAGTAATGATTAAAGTTAATAGCAAGCTGGGACAACGCGTTTCAGGTCTTTTAGTTCTGATGGCAATAGTGATGTGCAGTGTTCTTCCGGCCAACGCGCAAAATCGCCGCAGGCGTCCGCGCCTCGGCAAATATTCTCGTCCCCCGGTGACGAGGCAGGCAAAGCCAAACTACTACACGGTTGCTGCCAATACAGTGCTTCGCGCGCGCATGAATGAGCAGATCAGTTCTGAGAGCGCACGCGTCGGTGATCGTTTTACAACGACAGTCGTTGACCCTGTGTATGCTGGCGGCATCGAAGTGATTCCTGCCGGAAGCACCGTCACAGGTCGCGTGACGACCGTGCAGCGCGCACAGCGCAAAGGTAAAGCCGGTGCTATCGGCGTTCACTTCATTTCAGTGCAACTGCCGAACGGAACTGCGCGTGCAATCAACGGCGACCTGACGAATCTTTCATCGGACAACGGTGGGAACGCCGATAACGAAGGTCAGGTTAGAGGACGCGGAGCCACCAAGCGCAACGTGGTGTTCATAGGCGGCGGCGCGGCGACAGGCGCACTGATTGGCGCAATCGCAGGGGGCGGTAAAGGCGCAGGCATCGGCGCAGTCGTCGGAGGCGGTCTGGGTGTCGCAGGCTCATTGTTTGCGAAAGGCCACGAAGCCGTCGTCAAGAGAGACACGGAGTTTGGTGTGGTGTTGAATCAGAGCATCTCGTTACCTGCGGCTAACGTCCGCTAGTAACGATGTAGAGATCGGCAACCGGGCGGTTGTCGGTGACAGGGAAGCCCGCTTGCGAAGGGGAGAGCGCGGGCGGGTTTCCTCCAAAAAAATTTCAAGAGATCGGCTGCCCCTGTCATTACGTAAGCGAGCAGCCGTCGAAGAGAGACCCGATGTGAAGGGGAGAGCACATCGGGTCTCTCTTTGTGCTGATTGAATTTATTTGCGCGCCAGCGACGTAACAGTTTACCGAAGAGAGACAGAGAATTCTTACTTGACTATTGCTTCGTGGCGTTCGCTTGCGCTGGTAAGCTTGAGGTCTTCTCTTTTGTAGAGGATGCGCCCGCCGACGATTGCGGCGACGGCTGCTCCCTGCATGGTCAAACCGTCAAACGGCGTGTTGCGGCTCTTCGATTTCGAGCGTGAGACATCAAAGGTCCAGCGCAAATCCGGATTGATAATCGTGACATCGCCGTATGCTCCGCGACGCAGCGTGCCGCGCTCCGCAAGATTAAAGATGCGCGCAGGATTAACGGAACAGAGTTCAACGAGACGCTCAATCCCAATCACTCCTTCGTGAAGGAGGCGATCAAGCGCGAGGCCGACGGCTGTCTCAAGACCTGTGATGCCGAACGCTGCATGATCGTACTCAAGATTCTTTTCATCAGCATGATGCGGCGCATGGTCTGTCGCAATGGCGTCAATCGTGCCGTCCCTGATTCCTTCTTTGATTGCTTCGACATGCTCAAGGCTGCGCAGAGGCGGACTCATCTTCGTGTTCGTGTCGTAGTCCTGCACGGCTTCATCCGTCAACGTCCAATGATGCGGCGCAACTTCGCAGGTCACGTCGAGTCCATTCTCTTTCGCCCGGCGCACAGCATCGAGCGCACCTTTCGTCGAAACGTGCGCAAGGTGAACGCGCGCCCTCGTCAACTGCGCCAGCGCGCAATCGCGCACGGCATCCATCTCTTCGGCAGCCGCAGGCATTCCGCGCAAGCCGAGTATTAAGGACCAACGCCCTTCGTGCATCACACCGCCAGCCGCGAGCGTGCGGTCTTCGCAGTGGTCCACAATAGGCAGATCGAACCCGCGCGCATACTCCATCGCGCGCCGCATCATTCCCGCAGAAGGCACAGGCCGCCCGTCATCCGAAACCGCGACAATCCCTGCGCTCTTCATCTCGCCCATCTCCGCAAGCTCGCTTCCCTGTGAGCCTTTCGTAATCGAGCCGATGGGGAAGACGTTGGCTAACGCGGCGCGCTCAGCCTGTTCGATGATGAAGCGCGTCACGGCGGGGCTATCGTTGATAGGGTCCGTGTTGGGCATCGCGCAAACGCTGGTCCACCCCCCCGCGACTGCCGCCGCCGCCCCCGTCGCAATCGTCTCTTTATATTCCTGCCCGGGTTCGCGCAAATG
>JBAWGU010000743.1:0-1539 GCA_049593215.1 Pyrinomonadaceae bacterium | reverse complement strand
CGTTTCGCGTTCAGCATTTCTTTCATCCTGTCTATCCTGTCCATCCCTGTTTGAATTTCCCGCTTTAATACTTTCTAATGCCGCGATTCTGCGCCAGAGGAAAGATGGGTTCGATGTCCACCGGCACGTTGTTGAGACGATCCAGCGCGCTCTGCATCTGTGGGCGCACGACGCCGTATTTGTCGAGCATCGCTTTGGCTTTTTCATAAGAGCCTTCGGCCTGAATGGTCATAATGTCGTGCGTCAACTTGCGCACGGCCTCCTTTATCTTTTCCGGGTTGATGCTGAAGGTCTTGTTGCTCTCGTTATACTTGATTGCGCCTTCGTCCATCAAATAGTTGAACTGAAGAGCCACGCCTTTGCCGTGAGCTTCCGTAGTGCCGAAGCGCACGGAGCGAAACGCGCTCGCCAGATATGTTGTGTAGAGCGATTTCTCCAACCCGCGATCAACCGCGCCCTTATCAATCAAATATTGAAGCGCCCAGAGACCCGTGATGTCAGCCTTCGCTTCTTCGAGCGCCGAGTTGAGTTCTTTGATTTGCAGGCGCACGGTCGTCTCTTTGCCGTCAACGGTGATGTTGTGCGGGCCGAGTCCGTGCATCAACTCGTGCGCGAGGATGTGCGTGAAGAAGGCGTCGAATGAAATGTCAGATTGCTGCGACTGGTCCAGCACAACCTTTGAGATTGGAATGAGCGTCTGTTTGAACTTCGCCTCCTGCACGTTCTTGAGCATGACGCGCTTTGAGCCTTTCTCTTTAATCACGCGCTCGTCGTTCGGCAGGTTGAAGGCCGCAGTCTGCACGCCGCTATTGCCCTCGCCTGCGGCGAAGACTTCGTTGACCACGCTGATTGGAGAGGCCGCGCCGAGCTTAGGGTTGCGGTAGCGCGCATCAATCGGCAAATTGTTCTCAAGCTCCTGCAAGTACTGGCTGAACTTCGCAAGCTTCGCAGACTCCGCCTCGTCGCGCAGCGTCACGTACACCTCATACGCAGCCTTGTAGCTGAACAACTCATCCTCGTAAGTTTCATACGGTCCGATGGTCAGTTCAATCGGCGCATTCAAATCCATCCACGCCACATCGCTTGCGTAATAATCGTTCGAGCCGAAAGCGTCCGCGCGTTTGTTAAGAAAATCTTTGAGCGTGGCGTTAGTCGTCAACGCCGCCGCCTCACGCAGGAGTTTCGCAGACGGCTCTAAAAATTCTTTGTACTCTTCGCTGTAAGGTACGGCTTTGAGCTTGCCATTAGCGTCGCGGCGTATGACGTAGAAGAATCCGTTTGCGCGCTCGCGTTCATCTGCCGGAAGACTTTGCGCCCACTTCTCAAACTCTTCCTTCGTGATGTTTTCGGGATAGAAGCTGCCCTGCGGCGGCTTCTCGCGCGGGACGCCTTCGATGAATGGCTCGTTGCTATCGAGGCGCGACCAGGGGCCGACGTTAATCCAGAAATAATGCAGACGCTCGCGCCCCTGCGCGCTCCTGTCCTTTTCGAGCCTTGCGAGCAGAGCGGGATTGCCGCCCCACACCTGTCGCAGATAAA
>JBAWGU010000742.1:0-2896 GCA_049593215.1 Pyrinomonadaceae bacterium | reverse complement strand
TACCCGCCCGCTACCGCAGGCGGTTCTGACTGTCTCGCTCTCGCCGTTGGAGTTCTTACCAAACGTCGCCTGTGATTAAATCTTCGTAAGAGTCGCGGCGGCGAATAAGAGTGGTGCGAGCGTCATCTTTAATCATCACGGCGGCGGGGAGCGGGCGTCCGTTGTAGGGAAACATCTGCGCGAGAGAGTATGCGCCGCTGTTCAAAAGCGCGAGCACTTCGCCGGGCTGCACGTCCTTTGACAGTTTGCGATAGTCTGGCAGGCGGCCTTCGCGCTCGATGTCGAAATAGACATCTCCGGAATCGCAGAGCGGACCTGCGACCTTGTAATCTGCGTCGGCGCTCTCGTCTGCGCGCGAAGCGTTGATGAGATGGTAGTACCACTTGTAATTATTCATCGAGAGCAGAATGTTGTAGCCCGCATCCGTCAAGAGCCACACATCTGAAGTCTCCGGGCGGCGTTTGATGTTGCGAACAGTCGTGAGCACGAGTCCCGCGTCTGCGATGATGCTGCGTCCGGGTTCTAAAAGAATCGTCACGCGATCAAGCATGTGTTCAGCTTCCGCCTGTCGCGCAGATTCACGCGCCACGCGCAAAGCTTCTCTTAGCACTTCAACGGGTTCGAGGTTTGCGCCGAGCATGTCGCGCTCATGTTCGGGGAGTTGGTCTGCCTGCGAGCGGTCGCGTAAATAATTGACAGGGATGCCGCCGCCCAGATTGATGTGCTCAAGCGTGTGGCCCGTCTCACGATGAATCGTCACGAGGTGTTCCCACATGCTCTTGAAGGCAGCGGCGAAAGGCTCAACGTCGGGCGTCTGCGAGCCGACGTGAATGTGTATGCCTGCGACGTGAAGATGCTCTGGAGAGCGTAGCGCGCGGCGAAATGCTTCGAGCACTTCGGATGAAGAGATGCCGAACTTCGACGTGAGCAGCGCGGTCTGCAACCCGAGATGCGAGCGCGTGCCAATCTCAGGAACAAGCCGGAGCGTGATGCGCGCACGCTTGCCCGCTCTCTTCGCAGCTTCTTCGACCAACCCAATTTCGTAAATCGAATCTACGTTGATTGAATAAATCCCTGCGCCGACTGCTTCCGCTATTTCTGCGTCCGTCTTGCTCGTGCCGTTAAAAATAATCTGGTCGGGGCGAAAGCCCACGCGCAGAGCCTTGAAGAGTTCGCCGCCGCTGTTGACTTCCACATCAATCCCGGCCTCGCGCACGGCTGCGAGCACGGCCATGTTCGAGTTTGCTTTCGAGGCGTAACAGAATTTCACTGGACGATCAACGGCTTCGGCAGCGCGCTTGAGACGCGCGATGTTCGAGCGTATGCGGGCTTCGGAGAAAACGAAAAGCGGCGTGTCGTGTTCTTCTGTGAGCTTGAGCGCATCCACGCCGTTGATTGTGAGATGACCTTCGCGCACCTCTAAGTAGCCGGGGATGGCCCAGGCCGGAGAAGTTGCAGCAACCTGTGTTGACATAGAAAAGATGCTCCACGAAATTAATGCGAACCAGTCGCAGGGAAATGATGAGCGAAGATAGACCGCGCGCTTGAACAGCGTCAAGGGAAACGATGAATGCGACAGTGATGAAGGCGGAAGTAAAGACAAACCAGCTCGAAACCGGCGTCAACAAACAGTGTCTCTTGCCGACTTGTAATCCGCAGGGCTAACTCACCTGTCTGGTGGGCAAAGGTTGCGTGGCGTGGAAATCTTTGTAGAAGCGTCGCGAGTAGTCAGCCAGCAGATGCTCTACGCGCTCAGGGTCCGTTGACCGGACAATCAAGCCAGCGTGAGCGCGCTTGTTCAGACGCCAGACAATCTCTTCATCATCATACGCGGAAGTGTCAGGATACTCCTGACGCGCGAGGGAGATAATCAGCCCGCCGTAATCCTCCGCGTGCTCCGGCAGTTGGTACTCGCGCTTTCCTCCCGCAATCTCAATCTTGGCCCACTCAGCCCAGAGGTTGATGCCCGTCGCCGCTTCGATTAACTCGACGATGTTCGCGCCGCCGACGCGCGCAGATGTTTCAAGAAAGTAGAACCGCCCGTCCTCGCGTCCTTTGATAAACTCCGTATGCGAGACGCCGCGCAGGTGGCCCATCGCCGCGAGCACCTGCCGGTTGAGCGCAAACAGAGTCTGTTCGTCTTCACACCCGCGCAGCAAAGTCTTGGTGGTAAAGATGCCGCCGCCGTGCGCGACATCCATCGGCGGATGCCCGTACTTGTGCGCCGCGACGAAAATAATTTCTCGCTCGCTGACAATGGAATCAACGTGAAAGATGTCGCCGGGCACATAGCGTTCGAGCAGATGATAGGATTGCCTGTCTGCTAATTCGTGGACCACTTTGTAAAGCTCATCCGGCGTCTTGATTTTCTTGATGCCTGTCGCAGAAGCTTCAAAGCGCGGCTTGATGAGCCACGGCGCGGGGACTCTCTGCATATACTCGTCAAGCTTTTGATAGTTGAGCACGTGAACAAATTCAGGCACGGGCACGCCCATCTCTTCCGCTCTCATCCTCATCGCCAGCTTGTCTCTGAAATAACGCGTCGTCGTCTCGCCCATCCCCGCCACTCTCAAATGTTCGCGCAGGGCTGCGGCAGTCTCTAAATCGAAATCGTCCAACGCCACGATGCGATCAATAAACTCCGTGCGCGCCAGAAAGCTCACGCTCGAAATCACATCTTGCAGCCGCCACTTCTTATCTTCATCAGGCATCAGGAAAATTTCGTCAATCTCCGCGCGCGGCCACACATCGCTGCCGACGCTCTGCGAAGTCAGCAGAATCACGCGGCAACCCTGTCGCTTACATTCGCGCATAAACTCTGCGCCCTTTTCATAACTGGCGAGACAAAGCACGGTTAGCGGTCTGTCAGACATTAGCAAAGACACCTTTCCAGAGC
>JBAWGU010000741.1:0-2871 GCA_049593215.1 Pyrinomonadaceae bacterium | reverse complement strand
CGCTAAGAGCGCAAAGAGTGTTCTTCTCTTGATTCGCGTTAATGAGTCGCCAACTATCATGAGCATAAAAAAATCTTCTTTCCTAATCTTTCCATCATCAATTTTGTTGACGATTGCACTGCTTGTCTATGTCGCTTCGGGCGGCGCGGCTACTGCGCCCATGCGCGCACAGGTGACGATCCTTGCGACGACAGACCTGCACGGCAACATACTCCCGATTGATTACTACTTGAACAAACCGGATGCGCGGGGCTTGGCGAAGGCTGCGACAATCATCAAGGCTGCGCGCAAAGAGAATCCGAATCTAATGCTGCTCGATTCGGGCGACACGATTCAAGGGACGCCGCTCGTCTTCTATCACAACAAGAAGAACAACGCGCCGCCGGACCCGATGATGCTCGTGATGAGTGCGCTCAAATACGATTCGATGGCTGTCGGCAATCACGAGTACAACTTCGGCCTGAAGGTGCTTGAGAAGGCTCGTCATGAAGCTTCTTTCCCGTGGCTCTCTGCGAACACTTACAGGAAGGGAACGAACGAGACTGCCTACTCGCCTTATCTCGTTAAAGAAGTAAACGGCGTGAAGGTTGGTGTGTTGGGCCTCACGACGCCGGGCATCCCGAACTGGGAAAACACGGAGAACTACGCGGGCCTTGAGTTTCGTGAGACGGTCAGCGAGGCGAAGAAGTGGACGAAGGTGTTGAGAGAACAGGAGCATGTTGATCTGGTTGTCATCACAATGCACATGGGCCTTGAAGAAGATTTAAGGACGGGCAAGATTGATCCGGGCCAAGTGCCGAACGAGAACGCGGCGGTAGCGATTGCCGAGCAAGTCGAAGGCGTTGACTTGATTCTGATGGGCCACACGCACCGCGAAGTGCCTTCCGTCTATATCAACGGAGTTTTGTTGGCGCAGGCGGACAAGTGGGCACGCCGCGTGGTGCGCGCGGATATTTATCTGGAGCGTGAAGACGAAGGCAAGCGTTGGCGTGTGGTGGCAAAGGGCGCGCGGACTATCCCTGTTGACGACAAGGTAGAAGTGGACCCGGAGATTGCAAAAATCGCTGCGCCTTATGACAAAGAGACGCAGGCGTGGCTGGGACGCGTGATCGGCGAATCGGCAGTCGAAATGTCTGCGAAGGAGGCGCGCTTTCGTGATACGCCGATTCTCGATCTGATTCAACGCGCGCAGTTGGATGCAAGCAAGGCGGATGTTTCGATGGCGGCGAGCTTCAACCCGCAGGCGCACATACGCAAAGGGCCGGTCACGGTGCGCGACATCGCTGCGCTTTATGAGTATGAGAACACACTCGTCGTGCTTGAAGTGACGGGGCAGCAGTTGAAGGATGCGCTTGAACATTCTGCCCTGTACTTTGGCGCGTATGTGCCGAACAAAGCGGCGGCTGATCTGGTTGATGAAAAGATTCCGGGCTACAACTTCGACATCGCGGAAGGCGTCACTTACGATCTGGACATCTCAAAGCCTGTGGGCGAGCGCATCCTGAATCTGCGTTTCAACGGCCAGCCTGTCGCACTCGCGCAAAAGCTTAAGCTGGTGACGAACAATTATCGCGTCAACGGCGGCGGCGGCTTCACGATGTACAGGCAAGCGCCCGTCGTCTATCGTTCAAGCGAAGAGGTGAGAGAGTTAATCATTGATTGGGTCGAGCGGCACAAACGCATCCCTGCACAGGCGACGAACAACTGGCGTTTGCTTCCACAGTAACCGCAGATGAACGCGGATGGACACGGATTAATTCATCAAAAAAATCTGTGTCTTCTGCGTTCATCTGTGGTTGTTTCTTCTCAAACCGAAACGGCGACCCCGTGGAATATGGAGTTGCCGTTTCGGTTTACTGCGGCGTTAGGCGGGCCTTTGCAGTGGGGGCTTCCGATCTTAAAACGCTGCGGTCTTAAATCTTACTGGCCGATGGCGACTTCTACCGTCTCAGGTTTTTGTGAGCCGCTCTTTGCCAACTGCTTCATCTCTCTGGCAGCCGCGCGCTCGCTCTTTGTAGGATCAAGCTCGCGTCCTGAGTCCGCTCTCATCGCCCAGACCTGCGAAAGAAAGTAGCTGTTCGCGTAGCGATGAAAGACGAGTTTCTCTGCGCCTTGATTGAGGCGTTGATCAATGCTGCGGGCGGCGACGACCATCACGCGTGTCTTGCCGTCTGCGCTTTCAATCACTAAGGCGTGCTGCGAGATGCGCCTGATGGTGTACTCGCCTGCCGCAAGCTTGTTCTCGCCAGCATTGAAGTTGAACGGGATATAAGCTTTGACGCTGCGCGTTTGAGCGGAAGCCATCGCCGTCGCCATTGCCAGCATCATCAACAGACTGAACATCGTGAACGCTCTTAAAATTTGCTTCTTCATAAATCCTCTTTCCGCCCCTTCCCTCAGAGGCTCGGTCGAAGTTGCTCGACCACTAAATTTTTCAAAAGGGAACTGAAATGATCGCCTGACCTCTCTCATCCCCCGCCACATTTTCAACCGGCCCGCCCACATCCTCTTTCATCGAAGTCTGGTAGCCGCCTGTGCCCTATTGCGACATGCGTGCCACGCGCGCAGAAGATGCAGAAAGGCACGCGCAGTTGTGGTTGAAGTTGTTGATTGAAATAAGTTTGAGCCGGATGTGAAAGGCTTTAGATGAGAAGCAGTATGTCTGAAGCTTCTATCCTGATTACTATCCGATTAGATAGTCTGATTAACTGTTCGGATAGTTTTGCGAGGGTAATGGATCAATTTGAAGATGAGTAGGAGCAAAGTTGAGGTTCACCGCAGAGGCACAGAGTTCGCGCAGAGATAGCGCAGAGAAAAGCGTTCAACGCCTCTGCGTAAACTCTGCGCGTGTCTCTGCGCCTCTGCGGTGAA
>JBAWGU010000740.1:0-18490 GCA_049593215.1 Pyrinomonadaceae bacterium | reverse complement strand
GTCTGGATGAGTTGCGCGTGCGCGCGTCGCATCTGCTCGCGGCGCAAAGCGAGCGGCGCGGCTTCTCCACACTTGCGCGCGAACCTCAAGACAGCGATCTCTTCAAGTTACTCGATCCGGCGCGCGTTAATCTTTCCAACATCAACGCGGAAAACCTTCTCGAACATTTTCGCTCGCGCACGTCTCCTGCATTTTTCGCTTCATTCCAAAATCGTGAAGAGACTGTTGCCGCATGGCGCAGGCATTTCGACGCGCAAACGCTGGAAGCCCTGCTTGATCGCGCAAGGCGCATCTGCGAAGGACGTTTTGACCTGTTGGGTTATCGTGACCTCTCCTTCGGCTCGCCGCCCGACTTTCATCTTGAACCAATCGCTGGCAAGAGGTCCGCGCTCGTTCATTGGAGTTTGATTGACGAGCTTGGCGCGGATGAGAGTGGCGATAAAAAGATTGTCTGGGAGCTTAATCGCCAGCAGTATTTCGCCACGCTCGGACGCGCCTACTTTCTGACACGTGATGAGAGCTTCGCGGAAACTTTTGCCGCGCATCTCAAGTCGTGGATGGAGCAGAATCCCCCAAAACTTGGCGTCAACTGGCTGAGCAGTCTGGAAATTTCTTTCCGCGCCATCTCTTGGCTCTGGGCTTTCTATTTCTTCAAAGGTTCCGCGTCTCTCACGCCTGAGCTTTTCCTGCGCGCGCTGAAATTTCTCTACCTGCACGCGCATCATCTCGAAACATACCTTTCGACTTACTCCAGCCCGAACACGCACCTGACGGGCGAAGCTCTCGGACTCTTTTACCTGGGCACGCTGCTGCCGGAGTTTCGTTGCGCCGCGCGCTGGGGCAAGACGGGCCGCGAGATTCTGCTCGCAGAGCTTGAGCGGCACGTGCGGCCCGACGGCGTTTACTTCGAGCAGTCGAGTTATTATCAACGCTACACGGCAGATTTCTACACGCACTTTCTGATTCTCTCAAAGGCAAACGGTGAGCGCGTTGAGCCTTTGCTTCAGGAAAAACTCGCCGCGTTGCTGGACCATTTGATGTGGATTACAAGGCCGGACGGGACGACGCCTTTTTATGGCGACGATGATGGCGGAAGGCTTGTGATGTTGGACGAGCGCGACTCGAACGATTTTCGCGCAACGCTCTCGACGGGCGCGGCTCTTTTCGCGCGCACGGATTACAAGCACGTCGCGGGCTTGGCGGCGGAAGAGACGCTCTGGTTGACAGGAGCGCGCGGTCTCGAAGCATTCGATGCGCTTGATGCGCGTGCGCCGGAATCAACTTCGCGCGCCTTCGCGGATGGCGGCTATTACGTGATGCGCGACGGCTGGTCCAAAACGTCCAACTTCATGTTGATTGATTGCGGCCCGCACGGCTCGCTCAGTTGCGGGCACTCGCACGCCGACGCGCTCTCAATAGAGGTCGCGGCGCGCGGGCGCACGCTGCTCGTTGATCCGGGCACGTATACCTACACAAGCTCAAAAGAGTTGCGCGACTATTTTCGCGGCACGGCGGCGCACAACACGCTCACCGTTGACGACGAATCTTCGTCCGTGCCTGATGGCCCGTTCTCATGGAAGCAAAAGACGGACGCACGGGCGCGCGTGTGGGAAGCCAGCGAGCGTTACGATTATTTCGAGGGCGAGCACAATGGCTTTGCGCGATTGGGTGAGACGGGAACGCACAGGCGCAGCGTCTTCTTCTTAAAGAATGATTACTGGATTGTGCGCGACCAAATCGAGACGGAAGGTGAGCATCGCTTCGAGTTGAACTTTCATTTTGCCGCAGATGCTCGTCCTGTTGAGACGGATGAGGGCCGGGCGGCTGTGCTTGAGAAAAGAGACGGAGCGCAGGGGCTTGAGATGCTCTCTTTCTGCGCGCGCATGGATGATGGAGCGTGGCGTGTGGAAGACGGTTGGGTTTCAAACTGTTATGGCAAGAGAGAAGAGGCGCGCTCCTGTGTCTTCTCTCAAACATCGAACACGGGCGCAGAGTTTGTTAGCTTTCTCTTTCCACGCAACGCAGGGCAGGGACGTGTTCGAGTTGAAAGAATCGAGACAACGGGCGGGCGCGCGTTTGAAATTTTTGATGAAGACAGGCGCGATCTGTTTGCGCTTGGGTGTGGGAAGCTGCTTGAGGCTGAGCACGTTGCTTCTGATTTCGATTGGGCGTGGGCGCGGCTCTCTTCCGGCGGTGACGTTTTAGAAGAGCTTGCATTGCGTGGCGGGAGCCGTTTCTATTTTAACGGGGCGGAGATTCTTAATCTTGCGTCGCGCGTCGGCTACGTGGTCGCGCGTCGTGTTGGCGATGAGTTGAAGATTGAAGTTGATGGCGAACATGCTGTTGTGAAATTGCCTGTCTCAAATCTGCAATTTCAAATTTAGAATTATAAATCTCTCATGTGTGGAATTAACGGGATAGCATTTTCTAGTCGTTCGGGCAGGACGGTTGACGTGCGCGTGCTTGAAAGTATGCGTGACGTGATTACGCATCGCGGGCCGGATGATTGCGGTCTGTACGTTGATGGTCGTGTTGGATTGGGCCATCGTCGCCTAAGCATTATTGACGTGGCGGCGGGACACCAGCCGATGACGAATGAAGATGGCTCGCTTCGCATTGTCTATAACGGAGAGATTTATAATCACGCGGACTTTCGCGCGGGACTGGAAGCGCGCGGCCACGTCTATCAAACGCACTGCGACACGGAGACGATTCTTCACCTGTATGAAGAGAAAGGCGCGCGCTCAGTCGAAGACCTGCGCGGGATGTTCGCGTTTGCAATCTGGGACGAGCGCAGGCGCGAACTCTTCATCGCGCGTGATCGTCTGGGCGTGAAGCCGCTCTACTACGCGCACACTGAGGACGGCTCGCTCTTCTTCGCTTCGGAAATAAAATCTCTGCTCGCGGCGCGTGCGGTCAAGGCGGAAATAAATTTCAGCGCGCTGCCGGATTATCTGGCGAACCATGCGCCAACGGGGGTTGAGACGCTCTTTCGCGGCATCAAGCGTTTGCTGCCGGGCCACACGCTCATCTGGCGTGATGGAGAAGTTGATATAGAAAAATATTGGGACGCTGATTTCATCGAAGCGGAAGAAGACGGCAATGGCGTCCGTGATGAAGATTATATCGAAGAGTGGTCAGAGCTTTTCAAAGAGAGCGTGCGGCTGCGCCTGATGGCGGATGTGCCGCTCGGCATGTTTCTCTCCGGCGGGATTGATTCTTCAGCCATCGCCGCCGTGATGAGCAAGATGGTCAGCTCTCCCATCAAGACTTTCTCCGTTGCATTCAACGAGCGCGGGGCGAACGAGCTTGAGTACGCGCGCATGGTCGCGCAAGCGTTCAAGACGGATCATCACGAGATTGTTATCACGCCTGAACAGTTTTTCAACGCTTTGCCTAAACTCGTCTGGCATGAGGATGAGCCGATTGCGCATCCCGCGAGCGTGCCGCTCTATTTTGTCTCGGAGCTTGCCGCGCGCCACGTCAAGGTCGTGTTGACGGGCGAGGGCAGCGACGAGACGCTCGCCGGTTATGATCGCTATCGCAAGACCGTTTACAACCTGAGCTTCGGCGCGCGTTATCAAAGATGGACCAACGCAGGCGTGCGTAATCTGGTCAGACGCTCAATCGAACACCGCCAGCCTGCATCAAAACTTTTCCAAAAACTTCGCCGCACATTCCTGTGCCTGCCGCCGGACATAGAGAGCCTCTACTTCGACAACTTCGCGGTCTTCCCGCGCGCGATGCAGGAGAAACTCCTGAGCGTTGAGACTAAAGAACAAACGGGCGCGCTCGATCCTTACGCGAACGTGCGCCCGCTCTTTGAGGGAACGCAGGCCAGCACGCTTCTCAACCGTTTGCTTTACGCGGACACGAAGACGTACCTGCAAGAGCTTTTGATGAAGCAGGACCAGATGAGTATGGCTGCTTCGATAGAGAGCCGCGTGCCGTTTCTGGACCACAAGCTGGTAGAGTTTACGGGGCGGCTGCCTGAGCGTTTGAAGCTGCGCGGTTGGACGACGAAGTACGTTCTGCGAAAGAGCATGAAGGGATTGCTGCCGGAAGCTATTCTGACGCGGCGCAAGATGGGTTTTCCGGTCCCTCTGGCGACGTGGTTTCGCGGGCCGTTTCGTCCTGTGATTGACGAGTACGTGCTCGGCGAGCGCGCTGCAAGTCGCGGATTGTTTGAGAGAGAGTTTGTGCAAAAGCTTGTGGCGGAGCACCAGTCGGGCGCGCGCAACCATGAAGGGCGTTTGTGGTCCCTCGTCAATTTCGAGATGTGGATGCGGCGTTTCATGGACGGCGAAGAGATTTGCGAGCCGCATCTGGTTTTAGAAGAGAAGGCGCATGATGTGAGTTTGAGTGGCGCGGGTTTGATGTGAGTTGAAATATTTTGGATGGGTTGTGAGATTGTGAAGCTAAGATTCACCGCAGAGGCGCAGAGACGCGCGCCGAGTTAGCGCAGAGCGTTGAAACCAATCTAAGATTTGAGATTTCAAATTTGAGATGGCAACTGTCTCTGCGTCATCTCTGCGCTAACTCTGTGCCTCTGCGGTGAATTGCTTGTTCTCTAAATAAAAAATGCAACAGACGATTTTAAGTGATAAGAAAAACAGCGCGAGCCTTGAGCCTCTTCATGTGGAGGAATCAAACATGCTGCGCGGGCGCGACATTCTGTGCTTCAGCCATGATTGGAGCGGCGACCCGCTATCGAAGACGCATTTGATGCGCGCGCTCGCGCAACATAATCGCGTGCTGTGGGTTAATTCAATCGGCTATCGCACGCCGACTGCATCGAAGGCTGACATCACGCGCGCTTTCAAAAAACTTGCCGCCGCGACGCAGCCTTTGAGTGAGCCTGAGAAAAATATTTTTGTCTTGAACCCGATTGCGATTCCCGCTTATGGCAAACCGCGCATACGTAATCTGAATCGTCGCCTGCTGCGCTTTCAAGTTAAACGCGCGATGCGGCGTCTCTCGTTCAAGCGCCCGCTCAACTGGGTCTTTAATCCTGCGGCTGCCGTCATCGCGGGCGCGCTCGGCGAAGAGATGCTGATCTATTATTGCGTTGACGAGTACACGGCCTTTTCAGGCGTCTCAACGCACGCGCTCGCGGAGTTGGAAGAACAACTCCTGCGCCGCTCAGACCTCGTGATAGTTTCTGCGGACCTTCTCTATCAATCAAAGGCTGCTTCCAATCCGCGCACTTATCTTGTTCGTCACGGCGTTGACTATAGACACTTTCGCCGCGCGCTCGATGCAGAGACGGTTGTGCCGGAAGAGATAGCGCGGCTGCCGCGTCCTGTGATTGGCTTCTTCGGATTGATTGCCGATTGGGTTGATCTTGAATTGATGGCGCACGTGGCGAAGCAGTTCCCTGAAGGCTCGCTCGTGTTGCTTGGCAAATCAACGACGGATACTGCGGCGCTTGAGAGCGTGCCGAACGTGCATCTGCTGGGGCGCAAAGCTTACGCAGAGCTTCCGGCTTACTGCAAAGGATTCGACGTTGCGTTGATGCCGTTTCGGATTAATGAGTTGACCTTGAACGCGAACCCTCTGAAGGTGCGTGAGTACCTTGCGGCGGGCTTGCAGGTTGTTTCGACTGCGATTCCGGAGGTTGAAGTGCTGGGCCTGTGCCGCATCGCGGGTGATCGTGATTCTTTCGTGAGCGAGGTCAGAGAGGCGCTCAAAGACCCGGGGCCGAGTGTGGAAAGAAGCGAAGCGATAAGGCATGAGAGTTGGGAGGCGCGTCTGGAAGAGGTCTGTCGTTATATTGCGGAAGTGGAAGAGGAGAAGAGGCAGGGGTGAAGTTTTGAAGTAATGAGTTGTGTGGATGCGAGAGGGAAATTTCACGCAAAGGCGCAAAGGCGCGAAGAAGAGCGCGTGGCGTTATTTATGTGCTGCCCTGCTATTGCTTGCGGCGTGGTCTTTGATTGCATGGGGCGCGGCGCGTGCGCTCTTTGTTGATGAAGAGTTGGCGCACGCGGATGCGCTGGTCGTGTTGAGCGGCTCAGGCGCGTATGTCGAGCGCACGCGGCTTGCTGCGAAACTCTGGAAAGAAGGACGCGCGCCGCAGGTTGTTCTGACAAACGATAACCAGCGCGGCGGATGGTCTGAGGCAGAACAACGTAATCCCTTCTTCGTCGAGCGCGCGTTTCAAGAGTTAAGGCGCGCGGGAGTGCCGGAAGACAAGATTGTGGTTTTGCCGGAAGAAGTGATGGGCACTTACGATGAAGTCTTATCGTTGCGCCGTTACGCTGGCGCGAAAAATCTTCGTTCAATCCTTGTTGTGACTTCGGGCTATCATTCGAGGCGCGCGCTATGGACTATGCGAAAAGTTTTTCAGGGAAGTGAGGTTGCAATCGGTCTCAAGGCGATTGAATCGGGAGAGCAGTCGCCGCCGCCAGCGACGTGGTGGCTGCACATAGAAGGCTGGCGCATGGTCGCGCTCGAATACGTTAAGTTGATTTATTACCGCGTGGAGTATCGTTGAAGTCTTCGGTTTTGAGAAGCGTGAATAGAAATATAAAGAGCGCCGGAGCGCGGAAAGGAAAAGCGAAGGTCATCGCGCTGGCGGTTGCCGGAGCTTTGCTTCTGGTCTGTCTGGCGATTGCCTTCGGCCAGATGCGCGGCGGTATCTTTCAGACGCGCCCGCGCCGTGTCTCAACATCGCATGGCACTGAGATTACAGTTAAACGTGGAGACAATTTGCAGGATGCCATTGAAGCGGCGAGGCCCGGAGACACGATTGTCGTCGAGGCCGGAGCAACATTCATTGGTCCTTTTACACTGCCCGCAAAGACAGGAGGCACAGGCACAGACTCGGATTACATCACCATCCGTACATCTGCATCCGACTCCCAACTTCCACCAGCAGGCACGCGCATCACTCCATCATCTTCCGCCTTGCTTCCCAAGTTGGTTTCGCCCGGTAAAAACCAGCCTGCCGTGCAAACAGACCCTTCGGCTCATCACTACAAGCTCATCGGACTGGAGATTGCGCCGCAGAGCGCATCTGTTTATCTCAGAGAGATTGTCAGGCTCGGCGATGGCTCGTCATCTCAGAATTCTCTATCGCTCGTTCCTCATCATCTGATTTTGGATCGCTGCTATATTCATGCTTTCCCGACACAGGACACTATCAGAGCAATCGCACTAAACTCAGCCGAGACTTCGATCATCAACAGCTACATCTCAGAGATACACAGCAAGGGCTTTGATTCTCAAGCCGTCTGGGGATGGAACGGCCCCGGCCCCTTCCACATCATCAACAACTATCTGGAAGCCAGTGGTGAGAACGCAGGTTTCGGTGGCAGCGACCCTGCGATTCCGAAACTTATTCCATCCGATATTGAGTTCAGAAAAAACAGTTTGACTAAACCGCTCTCATGGCGCGGGGTGTGGATGGTGAAGAATCTGTTTGAGTTGAAGAACGCGCAGAGGATGGTGATAGACGGGAACGTCTTTGAGTATTGCTGGCCGGACGCGCAGGCTGGGTTTGCCATTCAGTTGACGGTGAGGAATCAGGATGGAAAGTCGCCGTGGAGCACGATACGCGACATAGAGTTTACGAATAACATCGTGAGGCACGTCTCTTCAGCTATCAACATTTTAGGGTTTGACAGCACCGAAGGGTACGCAAGCCAGCAGATGCAGCGTGTGAGAATTGCCAACAACCTGTTCGATGATGTCAGCGCAAGCAAGTGGGGCGGGGACGGGATATTTCTGCAAGTTACCACGGCTGCAAACCTGACAGTGGACCACAACACGGTGATTCACACAGGCACGGATGTGAATGCCTTTGCGACCGTCAATAATCTTGGGCCAAGCCCGAACTTTGTGATGACGAATAATGTGATGGCGCACAACCTGTACGGCATCTTTGGCAGTGGGATGTCGCCGGGCATTGTCTCTTTGAACTCTTTTTTCCCGCGAGCCGTTGTCAGGAAGAACTTGATTGCCGGAGCAGACGCTAAAATTTATCCGCCTGATAATTTCTATCTGGCGCGGATTGATGATGCGAAATTTGTTGATAGGGCGCGGGGGAACTATCGCCTTACGCCGTCGAGCAGCTTGAGGGGAAAGGCGACGGACGGGAAGGATGTTGGATGTGATTTCGACCAGTTAGCCGCCGCGCTGGCTAAGCCCGAACAATTATATGCGAGCAAGGAATAACGCTCTTGTGGTAAACTTTTGAGTGACCGGCCATCCGCGCAGGTCTCCTTATGGCGCATTCCCGCGATGGAATTTCCGAAAGTTCATTCAAAGTTCATTCATGGAGTAATCAGAAACATTAAGGCTTTCGTAGTTTATTAGTAGGGGACGAACTGTCCGGCAGTGTAAGGAAACAGCATGTACATTTTAGGAATCTCCGCTTATTACCATGACTCTGCGGCGTGCCTTGTGCGCGACGGCGAGGTCATTGCGGCGGCGCAGGAAGAACGCTTCACGCGCAAGAAGCACGATCATCGCTATCCCGCTTCGGCTGTTGATTTCTGCCTGCGCTATGCTGGCATCAAGGCGGAAGAAGTTGACTACGTAGCTTTCTACGATAAGCCGCTACTCAAATTCGAGCGGCTTCTTGAAACTTATCTTGACTACGCGCCGAGCGGGATACGTTCGTTCCTGATGGCAATGCCGCTCTGGTTGAGAGAGAAGCTCTGGATTGATAAGCAACTGTCGAAGCAGAGCGACTACAAGGGCAAGATTCTTTTCACGGAGCATCACGAATCACATGCCGCTTCAGCATTCTTCCCATCACCGTTTGAGTCTGCCGCCGTGCTGACGATGGACGGCGTGGGCGAGTGGGCGACGAGCAGTTACGGTTACGGCAAAGGCAACGAGTTGCACCTGCTCGCAGAGCTTCACTTCCCGCACTCGCTCGGCCTGCTCTACTCGGCTTTCACTTACTACACGGGCTTCAAAGTAAATTCCGGCGAGTACAAAGTGATGGGCCTCGCGCCTTACGGCGAGCCGCGCTACGTGCAGAAGATTCTGGACGAAGTGGTGGACCTGCGCGAAGACGGAAGCCTGCGGCTCAACATGAAATATTTCAACTACAGTCAGGGCTTGACGATGACCAACTCGAAGTTTGACGAGTTGTTTGGTGGTCCTGCGCGCAAGCCTGAATCAACGCTCACGCAGCGAGAGATGGACCTCGCGCGCTCCGTTCAGGAAGTGACGGAGATGGCGATGCTGCGGATGGCGCATCACGTTCACAAAGTGACAGGCGAAAAGAATCTCTGTCTCGCGGGCGGCGTTGCGCTCAACTGCGTAGGCAACGGGCGCATCCTGCGTGAAGGTCCGTTTGAGAATGTCTGGATTCAGCCTGCGGCGGGCGATGCTGGCGGCTCGCTCGGCGCGGCACTTTCGGTCTGGTACCAGTATCTTGGAAACAAGCGCAACGTGGAAGAAGTTTGTCAGGGACGCTCCGACGGAATGAAGGGCGCGTACATCGGGCCAAGCTTCAACAGCGACGAGATACAGGATTTCCTGGACGCGAAGGGCGCAAACTACGAGCGACTCAATCGCTCCGCGTTGGTTGATCGCGTGGCGCACCTGATGGCTGAAGAAAAAGTTGTCGGATGGTTTCAGGGGCGTATGGAGTTTGGGCCGCGTGCATTAGGCGGGCGCAGCATCATTGGCGACCCGCGCTCTCCGAAGATGCAGTCGCAGATGAATCTCAAGATTAAATTCCGCGAATCGTTTCGCCCCTTCGCGCCTTCTGTTTTAAGAGAGCGCGTCAAGGATTTCTTCGAGATGGATTGCGACTCGCCTTACATGCTGCTCGTCGCTCCCGTGCAGAATCACCTGCGTATCTCGATGAGCGAAGAAGAAGACAAGCTCTTCGGCATTGATAAACTGAACGTGCCGCGCTCAACGATTCCTGCCATCACGCACGTTGATTATTCCGCGCGCGTGCAGACCGTGCGCCGTGAAGAGAACCCGCTCTACTACGATTTAATCAATGCGTTCGGGCGTTTGACAGGTTGCCCCGTGGTCGTCAACACATCTTTCAACGTGCGCGGCGAGCCGATTGTCTGCACGCCTGAACACGCCTACACCTGTTTCATGCGAACGGAGATGGACGTGCTCGTGCTCGAAGATTTCGTGCTTCTCAAGAGCGCGCAAGGCAAGTCTGCTCTTGCCGAAGATATGAGCTGGCAGGAGGAATTCCAACTTGACTGACAAGACGGTAGTGACAGACTCGCAGGCGCGCAAGACAAGCTTAATTGTCGCGGGCGTGCTGCTTCTTATCGCCGCGTGGAACTATCATCGCGGGCGCATGACCATCGTCTATGTGCTCGGCGGCATTGGCTGCGCTCTGTTGATAATCGGATTGCTCTTGCCTCCTGTCGCTCGCGCTTTTCACACTCTCTGGATGCGCATCGCCGCGATTCTCGGCTACGTCAACAGCCGCGTTCTCCTCACGCTGCTCTACTATTTTTTCATGACGCCTTACGGGCTTATCTCAAGACTAATCGGGCGCGATCCTCTTAATCGTCGCGGGCCTGCGAGCGAGAGTTACTGGATTGAGCGTGAGCAGACGCGCCAGACGAGAGAAAAGTTTGAGCGAATATTTTAAGAGGAGAGAAGTTTCTTGCAAGCGTCTGCTACGGCTGTAGCTATCAACCCCCAACGTAAACGCACGCGCCTGCGCTCGTTCATCACGAACGTGCTCGTCACCTTCGCGGGCATCCTCGTCGCGCTGCTGCTCCTTGAAGCGTTGCTTCACATCTACAATCCTTTTCAATCGCGCATCAAGGGCAATCGCATCGTCCTCGTCACCAACAAGACCTATCACATCAAAAACAACATCATCAAAAGCCTTGACCCCGAAGTCACTGTGACGAGAAACGCTCTGGGCTTTCGCGGCGCGAACCCTCCGGCAGATTTCAGTAAAGAACTGACGCTCGTGACGATTGGCGGCAGCACGACGCAATGCTTCTTTCTCTCGGACGATCAAACGTGGACGGCGCGGCTGGGCCAGAAGCTACAGAACAATTTTCAGCCGCTCTGGATAAACAACGCGGGCCTTGACGGGCATTCGACGCACGGGCATGTCGTGCTGCTTGAAGACTACATCGTTCCGCTCCGTCCTAAAGTCGCGCTCTTTTACGTCGGCATCAACGATGTTGCGATAGGCTCGCTCGGACAGTTCGATGTTGAGAACGTCAAGAGCGGGCTGCATTTCGATTCGCCACAGTCTTTCGTCAAATCGCTCTCGGCTTACAGCGAAGTCGTCTCTCTCGGCTTGAACATGTATCGCAGCTTCACAGCTTATCAGGCGGGGCTGACGCATCATCAGGTTGATCTCACAAAGCAAGGCTATCTGGACATCTCCGAAGAGACGGAAAAGAAGTATCTGGAAAAAAACACCGGCCCGTATCTGAAAGGATATGAAGAACGCCTCAAGAAGCTGATTGACACTTGCCGCAAAGCCGGAATCGAGCCAGTGCTTGTGACGCAGCCGATGGTCGCAGGCTTCGGGACCGACGACGTGACCGGAGTTGATCTGGCGAGAATCAGGACGGAAGGGCCGCAGCAGAGCGGAAAGATGTACTGGGATTTAATCGAGATTTATAACGACGTGACGAGGCGCGTCGGGCATGATAATAACGTCACGGTCGTTGACGTTGCGCACGAGTTGCCGAAAACTTCCCGCTACTTCTACGACTTCATACACAACACGCCGCAGGGCGCAGATGCTATCGCAGAGGTGATCAATAAATCGCTCTGCCCCGCGCTACAGGAGAAGTTTCCGCAGTATGCCACTCGTCCTTGCGCAAAATAGCGTTTGCCATTTAAGTTTGCATGAGTATTTTATGTTGGAGGATTGAAGATGTCTTTATTGTCTGAGATATGGGCTTTTCTGCGCGAGCGGAAAAAATTCTGGTTGATGCCGATCATCATCACGATGCTGCTCTTCGGCGTCCTGCTAATCTTTGCCGAAAGCTCTGCCCTCGCTCCGTTCATCTACACCCTGTTCTAAATTTATGAATGAGGGACGATGAATGATGAATGAAGAACTTTCAGTTGTCGGCAATCCGCTATCCGTTGCAGAAAAACAACGGACAACGGACAACGGACAACGGACTGTTCATCATTCATCATTCATCATTCCGCGTTCATCATTTGCCGCCTCTGTGCGGCGTCGGCTGGCAAACATCTTCGAGCTTGCGGACGCGAACAATCCGCGCCGCAACCTGCCGATGGAAGGCTTGCGCGGCCTCGCCGTCATCCTTGTCTTCTTCGTTCACTATCACGCCATCTTCAAGCCCTGGGTGCAGCAAGGCTCTTTCACCTTCGCCTTCTCAAATTTCTTAGGCACGATTGGACTCTCCGGCGTTGACCTCTTCTTCGTCCTCAGCGGCTACTTGATCTACGGCATGGTTTTTAAGAAGCGTAACAGCTACATGCAGTTCATACGCCGCCGCATCCAACGCATCTATCCGACATTTCTCTGCGTGCTGGCCGTCTATCTTTTGCTCTCCGCGCTCATGCCTGCGGACAACAAGATTCCGTCAGACCCGTTTGCCGCGACCCTCTTTATTGCCGCAAACATTCTGCTGCTGCCCGGCCTCTTTCAGATTCAACCGATTATCACAGTTGCGTGGTCGCTCAGCTACGAATTCTTCTACTACCTTTTTATCCCCCTCATCGTCGTCGCGCTCGGCATGAGACGCTGGCCCGTCTTACTGAGAATTGTCTTCTTCCTTATCATCGCATCGCTTTACGTAGGCTATTGCTTCATCGCCGCTCATTCGCACGTGCATCTCATCATGTTCGTCTCCGGCATACTTCTTTTCGAGGCGATACACACTTACAAACTGGGCGAGAAGGTAACTACGGGCGCAGACTATCTGACTCTCTTAATCTTCGCCCTGACGTTCCCTTTGATCTACGCGCTCACGGAACGGCCTGAGCTTGCTCCGAGCAGTGGCGGCAAGGTCGTAGAGATATACCGCGTCATCGTGCTCTTCTTCAGCTTCTTCGTCTTCACGTTCGTTTGCTTCTCTTCAAAGACGATTCTGAAGAACATCTTTTCGTGGACGCCTCTGCGCTGGCTCGGCAACATGAGCTACTCTTACTACCTGATTCACGGCCTGACGCTCAAAGCCGTCGCGCTCGTCATGCTGCGAGTCGTTCATCCGTCCGCATTTTCCGTTGTCATGTTCTGGCTCGGATACCCGTTCTTCTTTTTGATGACGCTCGTTAGCTCGGCCATTCTCTTCGTCCTTATCGAAAGACGCTTCTCCATCCTGCCTGCGTCTTCCGCGCCGAAGCAGACTAAGCCTGAGCCGCTCCTGTCTAACGAAGGTGTGACGGTTGCTCCTGCTACCGAGATGAACCTGCCGTAATGCACTGAAAGGAAATTAATGAGTCAATCCATGTCAATGTCTTCACCTCAAACGGTGCAACTCAAGAGCATCTCAAGCAAGCTCTGCCACAAGATGGCCCTGCTCTTCCTCAAGACTCCGCTCAAACGATTCGGGTTTCGCACACCCGCCATCACGCGCTTCGATTCGAACGAAAACTACATCGAGGATCGCATCTCCGAGATTAACGCTTACAGGGAACTCTTCTCGCGCTTCACCGCGTTTGAGGGAAAGACTGTGATGGAGTTGGGCTGCAATCGTGGATACCTGCTCAACAGCTTCCTTCAACATGAAAACTTCAAGGCCATCGGAGCGGATATAGACGAGCAAGCTCTCTCTCTAGCCAAATCTTCTTACGGCGAGCAAATCAATTTCATTCAGACCACGCCGACCTCCGTTCCTCTGCCGGACGATAGCGTTGACCTCATCTACACGATTGACGTTGTAGAGCACCTCTCGCGTCCGCGAGAAATCCTGTTGGAGTGCTACCGCGTGCTTCGGCCCGGTGGATTGATGCTGGTCCATTTTCACCCCTGGCTTGGGCCTTACGGCGCGCACCTTGAAGACATCATCCCTTTCCCGTGGCCGCACGTTATCTTTTCAATGGACACGCTCCTGACAGTCTCCGCCAAACTCTACGACTCGCCGGAGGATTACACACCGGCCTGCTACTTTTTCGACCCCGTGACAGGCGAGAAACGCCCTAACCCTTATCTCGATAGAGCCTTCTGGGACGAGTATCTGAACAAGCTTGGGATTGCGAAATTCAGGAAGCTGCTCAAGACGCTGCCCTTTCATGTGGAGCATTTCGAGCGCATAGGGTTCGGCGGAAAGACCTTTCGGCTTGGCCGCTACCTCAGTGGTCTCGCGCAGATTCCCGGCGCAGACGAGATGTTTGCGAAAGCGACTTTCTGCGTTTTGCGTAAGGAATCGGCCTAAATTCTTTGAGTTTGCCCGGACGCTTCTAAATTTTTGAAAGCCATTGACAAACATGGCTGAATATCGTTTAATGCTTTTAGCCCTTCGGCTCGACTTTCGAGCCATGTGGCTCTGATCTTTTGCAAGGCGATGATTGCACACGATAAGGGCAAACCTGCTGCGAGGCAGGGGCGCAAAGCCGTGAGTCTCGTTTGTTGGCGACGCGTTGGCTTCCTCAAAAGCCACTGCGCGCGCACATGGGCGAGATCGTCAGGTTGCCGAAGGCAGTCGGAGAAAGCCAGAACCTCTTAAGCTGCGAATACTTCTTTAGGGCCAGCCGCAAGGAGCATCAACGCACACGGCTTGTTGCTCTGTACCGGCAGGCCAAAGTTCTGGCGAGAACCACTCACCTGCGTTAGCCCTCGGCGTTAGTGGTCCTTTAATATCTCCTGTCATCCTTCCCTAATCTTCGATCAATCCAAACAGACGCGCTTCTTCTCTCCTTTCGCATTGAACTGTTTGAACAGAGCGTCCGCGCTGCTTCAAACGGCCCACTCAATGAGCGAAGCATCCGGCAATCTTTGCCAACGCAGCTACATCCAGCGTGCGCTCACCGAGCGGGGCGCATAACTTTCACCGATTAAAGGCACCCCCGCAGCGATGCGGGTCCGCAAAGCCAGGAGTCTCGACTGAAGAGAGATCGTCCGGCTACCGAAGTGAGGCTCTACAAATGACGACCACGTGTGGGTTCGAGCGGTACGCTTCTCATCTACTCCGTTCACTCCTTCTCTTTTTCTCAACTCTCTTTCTACTCTTTGCTGCGAGCCTCTCAACGCAAGCGGCCACGATTACGGTAAACGCTGGCGGCGACCTTCAAGCAGCGATTAACGCTGCTCAGTTTGGCGACACCATCGTGTTGCAGGCCGGAGCGACGTTTGTCGGCTCGTTCACCTTACCGGCGAAGAGTGGAGGCACAGGCACAGACGCGGATTACATCATCATCCGCACCTCAGCCCTCGATTCGCAACTGCCTGCGCCGGGCACGCGCATCACTCCTTCGTATTCGTCATTGCTTCCCAAATTGGTATCGCCCGGCAACAACCAGCCTGCGCTGCAAACCGCTCCTTTCGCACATCACTACAAGCTCATCGGCATCGAGCTGGCTCCGCAGAACGATACGGTCTATGTGCGTGAAGTGATCAGGTTGGGAGACGGAAGCACGGCGCAGAATTCGCTCGCAATGGTCCCGCATCATCTCACTCTGGATCGCTGCTACGTACACAGTTGGCCCAACGCGGACAACATCCGTGCTATCGCGCTCAACTCAGCCGAGACTTCAATCATCAACAGCTACATCTCAGACATCCACAGCAAAGGCTTCGACTCTCAAGCCGTCTGGGGATGGAACGGCCCCGGCCCCTTCCACATCGTCAACAACTATCTGGAAGCCAGTGGTGAGAATGCAGGTTTCGGAGGCAGCGACCCCGGCATAGCGAATCTGATTCCGTCAGACATAGAGTTTCGGCGTAACACACTTTCAAAGCCGCTTTCGTGGCGCGGGGTGTGGATGGTGAAGAACCTGTTTGAGTTGAAGAACGCGCAGAGGATGGTGATAGACGGCAACGTCTTTGAGTATTGCTGGCCGGATGCTCAGGCAGGGTTTGCGATTCAGTTGACGGTGAGAAACCAGAGTGGAGGGTCGCCCTGGTCAACAATCAGAGACATAGATTTCACCAACAACATCGTGAGGCACATAGGCAACGGCATCAACGTGCTGGGTTTTGACAGCACGACCGGGTTTGCAAGCCAGCAGATGCAGAGGGTGAGGATAGTCAACAACCTGTTTGACGACATGGATGGAGGCAAATGGGGCGGAGACGGAATATTTCTGCAACTGACGACGACAGCGAACATGACAGTGGACCACAACACGGTGATCCACACAGGGACGGACGTGAATGCGTTTGCGACTGTCAATAATGCCGGGCCGAGCACAGGGTTTGTGATGACGAACAATGTGATGGCGCACAACCTGTACGGCGTCTTTGGCAGTGGGATGTCGCCGGGAATGATTTCGATGAACTCGTTCTTCCCGTCGTATGTCTTTCGTCGTAACTTGATTGCGGGAGCGCCTGCGAACAATTATCCGACAGACAATTTCTATCCCTCTTCAATCAACGCCGCGAGTTTTGTTGACGGCGCAAACGGAAACTATCGCCTGTCTTCTAGTAGCGCGTACAAGTTGAAGGGCACGGACGGCAAGGATTTGGGCTGTGATTTCGATGCGCTCAATGCTGCACAGAACGGCGCGCAACCGGACCCGACTCCGACGCCAACCCCGACGCCTACTGCAACCCCGACCCCAACACCCACACCCACGCCGACACCAACACCTACACCAACACCTACACCAACACCTACACCTACACCTACTCCCACACCGACGCCGCCGTCGAATGCCGTTCAGGCTGTCACTACTGCTTTAGCGACCGCCAAATCTCTGGCAGCCTCAGAGGGCGCGAGCGTAGAGGAAATCAATGCGCTCGTGGTGAACATAGAGCAGGCTTATGCTGCGTTTTTGACAGAGGCGAGCAACTTCGGTTCATCGCGCAACAATATTGATACGGGACTTCTGACCTCGCTCTATTTCTCGCGCGCGGCTGTGGCGCTCAACACTGTCAAAGGGCCGTATGTCGGAGTAAAGAATCGTTTGCAGATTATCGAGTACAGGCTCGGTCAGGTTAAGAGTCTGATGATACCGGGAAGCCCGCCCATCCCTCCCGGTTCTGGCAATCACATTTTCTCGGCGGGCGCGAATCCTGTCATCGGCATGGCCGACACGCGCTCGAACGCGAGCTTTGCGCCTGTCCTTGCTCCTTCGAGTCTGGGCATCATTCTGGGCGACCCGGCGCAGAGTCCGCTCTCCGTGCAAACTATGGATGCTGCGCCCGCCGCAGACGGCTCTCTTCCTTATGAGCTGGCGGGCGTGAGCGTGACGGTTAACGGGCAGGCCGCACAGCTTCTCTCCGTCTCTCCTTCGCGCATAGCTTTCTGCGTTCCGCCAAACAGCGCGGGTGGCGGAGCGGAAGTCATTATCACCTTGCAGGAAGGCTATGTCTCGCGCGGCACGACCAGCGTGACTGCTGTCGCTCCGGGTCTGTTCACGACGAGCGGAACAGGAGCGGGAGCGGGCGTGGTCTTGAATGCGGCGAGTGGGCAGGGCGGCACATTCGATGTCAACACGCCGCAGAACTTAGGCACGGACAAACGCACGCGTCTGGTCATTTACACCACAGGCATCAGTAGCGGCCTGAGCAATACGAATACGAGCAATGACATCAAGGTGGGCAACAGCAAGATTGTGAATCTGGCAGAGTCCGTCACGATTGAAGCTCGCACGCGCGACGGGCGCACGTTCCAACTACCCGTAGAGTTTGCCGGAGCGGAAGGGAACCTGAGCGGGCTGGACCAGGTTAATGTCATACTCTCTTCCACACTGCGCGGCGCAGGCAGCGTTGATCTCACGCTCATCGCAGCAGGGCAACGCAGTAACAGCGTGACCATCAACGTGCGCTAAATCTTAAGAGGTAAAAACTGTCCGTTGTCCGTAGTCAGTTGTCAGTTGTTTGTGGCTATCAAGTTGAATGCAGAAGATTAAAGCATTCAACTCGAATGACACGAAAACAACGGGCCACTGGCAACGGACTACGGACAGTTTTTTCTTGTTCATTGAGTGGTATTTGCGCTAATCTCTAAGGGTGCGCCGAACGTGCGGGCGCGTGCCGCTCGTCCATGAGCTAACTTCTTAAAAGTCTGTTCCTGCCTGCGCTCGTAAGTCTTCATCTGAGAAGCGACATGAGTGTTCCATCCCCCAAACGATTCTGGAAGCCTGTAGCCGTCGCTGCTCTGCTCGTCTTCGTCTATGCTCATGTGCTCAGCAAACTGCTTTACGATTACTGGACGGATGAGAACTATTCGCACGGGCTGCTCGTGCCCTTCATCATCGGCTTCGTGCTGTGGATCGAGCGCGATAAATTAAGCGACGCACGGAAGCGTCCCGCGTTCCTCGCCGGACTTGCGTGCGTGATTGCCGCGCTCCTGATGCTGTGGGCCGGAACGGCTGGCGCGGAGCTTTTCATTCAGCGCGTCTCGCTCGCGCTGATGCTGGCCGGGCTGGTCGTTTACTTCTGGGG
>JBAWGU010000739.1:0-14997 GCA_049593215.1 Pyrinomonadaceae bacterium | reverse complement strand
GCGCGCGGCCAACAAGGCTGTTCTCTCCATCTTGAGCCTGCGTGTAGCTGGCAGCCATCGCCTGAATCGTGAAGAAGAGAACGAGAGCGATGAGAACCAGAGCGAACGACAGGATAACTTGCCAGAGCCTTGCTTCGCTCAGCTTGATAAAAGCGTAAGCTGCACCAAGCAATGCCGCGTAAAGACCCGCGAAGGTTGCGGCCACACGCCAACGCTTGAAGAGACTGCGCAAAGCCGTCGAGATGTTGTTCATGCTATCTACGCTCATAGTTTCAACGCTCCCGTTTCCTAACTGAAGAGTTTTCAGTTTCGATCAAGTATCTGCATCTTCCCGCTCGAAGTGTTTGCCTGAACATCCGTCTGGTACATCAACTCGGCATGTGAAGGCGCGATGCGAAAGTCGCCGGGCACTTGAACGCGCATGGCATACTGGAAGGTCGCATCGCCGTCGAAGCGGTCAAGGAACAGAACAGTGCGCTGGTCCCTGAATTCGCGCGAGCTATACCAGTCTGTCCATTTCCCGTCGGTGTAATCAAGGTTGAGGCCGCCGACATCCTCTAACTGTTCGCAACCCGCAGGAATCGGGTCTTCAATCATCAGGTGCAACGCGGCTGCGCCCTGCACGTGAAGACGCGCGACAATCAGGTCGCCTGAATGAACTTCGCCCGTGAGCGGCTCAAGCACCCATTTCATCTTGTACTCGTCCTGCTCGATACGCAGGCGCAGGTAGTCGCGCGTGATGCTCAAGGCGGAAGAGCCGCGCGCCGCCGTCTCAGCCTCGCCTGTGTAATATTTAAGCGAGGTCGAGAGATAGAGCGTGCCGCGCCCGTGTTTGACTATCCGCAGTTGATTCGAGTTTGAGAACTCTCCGTTCTTGCGGCTGATGGAAATTGTCTGCGCGCTCTTTGCATCTTCGCCCGTGAAGGTGCGCGTCATAATCTGCTCGCCGTTCAGGTAAACTTCGAGCGAGTAATCGGGCGATAGCTCGTCGCTCACCTTTAGATAATCAATCAGGCCGTAGATGGCAAACGCCGTGTCTTTCGTCGAACTCCAGTAATAACCTTGCCGACGATTGCTCACAAGCCAGCGCGCCGTCTTAGCTAGAAGCTGGCTGCGCGGTGTGATTTGCGAGAGAGCTTTCAAAGAGAGCGCGGTTGCTTCGATGTCATTCGTCTCCGAAAAATCAAGCATCTCGCGGCGTTTCGATTCCCAGTGGGCGAAAGAATTATCAACACGCGCGCTGCTTTCAATCTCGCTCGCTACTTCGCGTGCGCGGTCTGCGTCCCTGCGCTGTTTGAGAGTGAGCGCGAGCAGTGCGCGCCCGTAAGGTTGAAGATTGGTCCTCTGGGAATAAAGCTCGCTGACATACTTGTCTTCAAGCTGTCCGCTCTCGCTGAGCGCGTAGATCATGTAAGCGCGCGATTCCATGTCAACCTTGTCGCCCTTCTCGTTCGCTCCCGAATCGAGCATCGCTTTCAATTTTTCGCGCCCGCGCTTTAAGCGGTCTTCATTGACAGCGTAACCAGCGCGCTGTGCCATCGTCAGGCCGTCAACAACATACGCGGTCATAAACGGGTCTGTGCTGTCATTCTTCCACCAGCCCCAGCCGCCGTCCTCGTGTTGATAAGCGTAGAGACGTTTCAAGCCTTTCTGGACCTTGCGGTCAAGATCGTTCGACTCGCGTATAGAAGAAGTCTGAACCTCCTTAAGCGTTTGGGCCACGATGATGTTCGGCAGGAACTGCGACATGGTTTGCTCTGTACAGCCGTATGGATAGCCCGTCAAATAATCCAGCGCGCCGAAGAGCGTGGATGCGACGGAAGGCGACGCTTCTATGCGCAGCGTTCGCGCGTTTTCGCTCGCGCCGTTTGGAAGATCAATCGAGACGGTTTTATCCGCATCTTCATCCGTGATTGTTTGCGATTCGGATTTATTCTGGCGGATGCCGCGCGGCACAACTTCGAGCGGAATCTCAACGGCATCGGATTCCGTATCCGTCAGAGCCTTAGCCAGCAGCTTCAATTCGCCTGCGCGCGGCACGACGACACGCCAGTCAACACGATGCTCGCCGTCCTTTTCAATCAAAGCATTCTGGCTCGCGGGCGAGAGCAGTTGCAGGCCCGGTGCGTCGAGAGAGATTTGCGCGTTCTTGTCGCTCTTCAAATAATTGTGAACGATGCCTGAGAGCGTCACGGTGTCGCCCTCTGTCAGAAAGCGCGGCGTCTCAAGGCGTATCAACAGGTTCTTGCGCTCGACAACTTTGCTGGTTGAAGAGCCGACGCGCGTGTCTGCTGTGACGGCCCGCGCAGTTGCGCGCCACGTCGTCAGGTTGTCAGGCAATTCAACTTTGACTGTCGCCTTGCCGTCCGCGCCCGTCAAAAGATTCGGCTGCCAGAACGCTGTATCTTTGAAAAGCTTGCGAACGACAGGCTCGACCATCGGGCTTTCGTTCTTAAAGTCTGCGAGCTGGTAAGCCTTCTTGTTCTGCGCGAGCGTCATAGGCTTGTCGCCGGAATAGCCCGTGAAGGTGTAGTTGACCGCCAGATGCGTCTCGACTTCGTTGTAGCGGCGACCGTAAAACTCTTTGCGAATGTTGCCGACGGATTCAGGCTCTATGCTATAGATGGCTTCGTCAACAACACCAAGACTCACTTCCGCGCCCGATGCAGGCGAGCCGTCCAGATTGCGCGCAATGACTGTGTATGAAGCGGTCTCGCGCGGCTTATACTCCGTCTTGTTTGGAACAATCTCAACATTGAGCATCTTGTCGCGCGCGGGTACAACGAGGATGTGATCGTTCGTGTACATCTCGCTGTTCTTAACGTAGGTAACGTTGAGAAAGACATTCGGCGCATAACGCGCTTCAATCGGCACATCAATCAGCGCGGCGCGTCCTTCCACGTCAATATTACGCAAGGTCAACACGCTGCGCTGCTCCGTCGTGACAAGCAGGTGCGCCTTATCTGTCGGAAGCATTGCGAGCACATGAGCAGTCTCGCCCGCCTTGTAAGATTTTTTGTCTGTGATGAGCTTGATTGAAGTCGTGTCCGTATCACTATCAAAATATTCAGACACTTCGAGCGAATTGTCCGTGACCCAGATTGAGTTGCCGTTGAAGACAATCTGTTTGCCGCCATCGTCAATCAGGGCTTTGATGTAGATGCTGCCCGCGTTCGGGGAATTGTAGGTGTAGGTCGCCTCGCCCTGCGCGTTTGTTGTGACGACGGCTGATGAAAGCTCCTGCTCGCGCAGTTCGTAGCTCACATCGTCGTAACCTTCGTCAGTCTTCTTCGTTATCTTTTCCCAGTGCCCGTTGGAAAACTTGAGCGTGACGCTGGCGGAAACAGGATGGCCTTCGTAATCGGAAGTGCGAACCTGTATCTGCGCGTTCTCGCCTCTGGCGTAGACGTAGCGGTCAGGGTCAATCGTCACCACAGTCTTTCCGCGCGTGCCTGTGAACTCCGCGCTGCCGCTCATCGTGCGGCGCGACGCGTCCGTCACCTGCGCTTCCAGTTGATAAGTGTAATCCCAGTTATCTTTCTCATCCGGCTGCGGCACTTCAAAATCAACATCCATGCGGCCATGCGCGTCCAACTTACCACTGCCTTCCTTCACCATGTTATCGCCATAGCCATACTGCGCGTAGCCGGACTCTTCCGTATCATCGCCGGTGTCCGTCTCATCCGCATCGCTCTCTTCATCGCGCGGCCATGCGTAATAGCGCGAGCGATAGATGTAGAAAGTAACATCAGCGTTTGAGACGGGAGCGCCGAAGAAGTAGCGACCCTCGACTATGAACTTTGTATGCTCGCCAACGGGCGCAAACTTCTGCGGCGTCTTAACCGTCACTTTGTACTCAGGCTTCTTATATTCTTCGACCTGAAAGTAACCGGTCGCGGTTGCGTCGCCGACTTGAGCGTTGATGTGATACATGCCGAGCGCGGCTTCTTCGGGCAGGTCAACCGTGCCGTTGAACGTGCCGCGCGAAGAGAGCGGGAGGTCTTTGTTCAAAAGCGTCTCGCCGTCAGGCGTTTCTATCGAGACAGTAACCGTGCGCTCGCCGACCATCTGGTAACCCTTCTCGCCGAGCTGGCGCAGGATGCCCTTGAAATAGACTTTCTGCTCCGGCCTGTAAACGGGCCGCTCCGAATAGATGTAACTGGTCAACTCGCCGCTCCCGTCCCCGGATTCGCCCTGTTGAAAATAGTAGGAATCAAGATCAGAGATAGCAAAGTTATCGCGCTCCGTCGCCATCACCAGATAAGAGCTATCAACGCTCTCATCCGTTTCATCTACGGCTTCATCCGCATTTGCTTCATCGCCGCTTGCTTCATCCGTTGTCTCTTCTTTCTTCTCTTCTTTGACGCTTGCGCGCAGAATGCCCTGCTTGTCAGTCGTGCCTGTGGCGATGGTCTTCTTGCCGTTGACGATTTCGATGGAAGTGTTCGGGCGCGGCGCACCTGTGGCGCGGTCAACCGAATAGACCATAATCTGGTTGTCGTGCATCGTCTTGTAAACCATCGTGAGGTCTGTCACGACGACGATGGAATAAGCGCGCAGGTCGCTCGCGCCGACAGCCTCTACCAGATAGACGCCCGCGTCGCGTTTGCCCAGAGGAATCATGCGACGGTCATACTCGTAAGCTAAGGGCGGCAACATCTCGCGCCAACTGCTGACGAGTTGGTCCGGGTTAAGCAGAGGCACGCGCGCGTAGTCCGCGACGTTGAGCGGCAAACGTGTGCTCGGCACTTCTTCTTCTTTGCGAAACTTCTGGTTGAATGATTTGCGATTGTCGTGTTGGAGCTGCGCGCGAACGTACTCTTTGATGTAATCGAAGACGCTTGTCTTCACATCTCTTAAACGCTCAAGCCATGAACGCTTTTTAGGAAGCGTCTGCGCGACTTCCTCCGTTTCACGCTCGCCCATCTGGTGCGGGTCGTCCAGTTGCTTGAAAAATTTAACAGGGTCTTTGACGCGATAGACGCGGAAGTCAAGATGGTCCACTCCCTGATAGTCAATCCAGAAGCGCGCCTTCTCCGATGTCGCGTAGGTGCGATGCGTCGAGAGCGAAAAATAAGGCTTCGCATTCGGGTTGCGCTCGGTCTCATAAGTAGCTTCAGGCTCGGGCTGCTCTGCGGCGCGCTTCGCTTCTGCGCGCATACGCAGGGTTGTGAAGAGAAACACTGCGGCAATAATCGAAAGATAAATGACTACGATCTTAACGCCGCGCGCTGGATGATTTGGGAATCTATTTGTTGTCACGCTTGCCGCCCTCCCCGAAAGAGAGTTTTGTTGAAATTGCTATTCGAGAATCTTGAGTCTGTAGAAGCCCAGGAAATTTCGATTGTCTTCGACAGGCCGCCAACGCCTGTCAGGATGATGGTCAAGCACGCTGAGCCTGACCTTCTTGACTGTGCCTTGATCCGTCACGGATGCGCCCGTGTGATAGACGACCCAATCGGAAGCGCCGTCTGAGTTCTGCTGTGCTTCGCCCAGAAAAACCATCACGTGATAGGGAAGCTTTTGGGCGTAAGGCTGGTAGAAGAAGATTAGATCGCCCGCGCGAGCCTGTTTGCGGTCGCGGCTGATGAATGTGGAATTGAAATTTTTGAGCGTGCGCGCATCTGCGAACTCGGAAAATTTCCCGTCCGTCAGGTCTTGAGCTTTGAATGTGCCGAAGTCCGTGCGAAAAAGTTTTTCGCCGAGTGCGCTTCGTTGCAACTTGTAGGCATCAACATCAGGCGCAACCACAGTGTAGTCCGCGCCCATCCGTTGAAACCACGCGCGGTCGTGAGAGCGCAGAGCTTCGCGCCAAGCGAATCTGACAAGCCCCGCGCAATCTCTCTGCTGAGGGTTCCACTCATCACTCAGTTGATAAAACTGCGTCTCGGCAATCGCCGCAAACCAGCGACGGAAATTCTCACGATCACTGAACGTGCGTAGCTCCGCGCGATCAGGAATACCGTCACGGTCGTCGTCAGACCAATACTCAGCGCGCGGCTCTTTTCTGTTTGCGAGAGCTTCCGTACCCGCGTTCGTCGTTGATGGCTGACTGTGTTCGCCATTCGCAGTTGAGTTGATGCGTGATGTTGAAAGGGATTTCTGTGCCGCAGATGCGCTGGTTGTTTGTGAATAGAGCCGCCAGACGAGCAGCGCAGACAGGATGATGAGCGAGCAACAAACAATCTTCCACGACCTTAAAGGCGAGAGCAGTTTTTTGATTCGCTCGATTCTCATCGGCCTCGATTATCCGCAGTATGTTGGGCGAGCACGACGCGTGCGCGAACAGCGCCCGCAAAGGTTAGCCCCGCGACTCATCTGCGCTTGTCCGCTCTTGTTGACTGTGGATAGCCACAGTAATCTTCCGGCAGATAAAGAAAAAGCAGGAGCGGTTTGTAAGCCATTTCTCCTGCTTTCTCTCTCGAAAATCGGGGCGGAGTGATTCGAACACTCGACCTCTCGGTCCCAAACCGAGCGCTCCACCAGGCTGAGCTACGCCCCGTTATCAAACTTATCAATCTGTAAGATTCCCGCATGAACCGCCGCGTGACAATTCTTACAAAGGAGAATGCACTTCTCCAATTCAAGAAGAATACGCTCCCACGACCATCCCCGCAATGAACTGTACTTCGGGCTTTTTAGAGAAGGGTCTTTGTGATGAAAGTCGAGTGAGCAATGATACTTATCAAAGCCGCAAATCTCACACTGCCCACCACGCTGCTCAATTGCGCGCAATCGCTTGTTCTGACCTGCTTGCAGAGTATACCTGTTGTGACATACGCCGCAAACTGTCCGCTTTCTTCCGTAGAATTTCGTGGGATTAGTCTCCCCACAATGCCCGCACCTATGAGAACTTTGAGGATGAACGTAATCAGGGCCGAAGGGCTTTTGTTTAAGCTTCAGCCCGTACTTACGAATCCAATAACGAACATTCGTCGGAGAGTTTTCAAGTATCTTGGCGATTGATCTCAAACTGAGACCTTGTTCAACCAGGGGCTGGAGCACTGATTGCTTCATGCAGCTATAATAGCACAGCGGGATCACCATTCCGTGTTACCAAGCTGTGCTACGCCCCGAAAACTTTTGCCCGAACTTCTTGAGTTCTAACCGATTGTAAAAATCATTCTAGCGGTCACATTTCATCGCGGTCAAGTAACATCTCGGAAATGAGTGAGCAAGAAAGCGCGTGTTGCATGAAGCGCACGCGCGCGATGGCTGATTTGTGATTTTATTTCTGAAGGCAGTTGAGCGAAGCTTTCTTCGTAGCCGTCTGGAATAAAGATTGGATCGTAGCCGAAACCGCCAGTGCCGTGCGGCTCGCGCGCAATGCGCCCTTCACACGTTCCGAGAGAGACGTTAATCACATTGCCTTTCGTGTCGGCAAAGGCGATGGCGCAGACGAAGCGTGCCGTGCGCGATTGTTCATCAACATGGCGAAGCTCTTCAAGCAGGCGCGCGATACGCTGCACGTCCGTTGCTCCTGCGCCAGCGTAACGCGCAGAGTATATGCCGGGTGCGCCACCCAGCGCATCAACTTCTAAACCTGAATCGTCGGCGAGAGTCCATAGTCCCGTCTGTGCCGCGTAAGCTTGCGCCTTGAGCGAGGCGTTTTCGGAGAATGTTGCGCCTGTCTCTTCCACCTCGCCTGTTTGCAGAAACTCAGCGAGATTGCGCAAACGAACCGGCAGGTCAGAGAGCAGTTCCTGAGCTTCGCGCAGCTTACCCGTGTTTCGCGTGGCGATTAGAATTTCCGTTGGCAAAGGCATCTTCATAATCTTTTCAGTGGTCCTGCAATCAGAGAAAAATCTGTGCTGCCGTTTTCTAACAGGATAGAAAAAGTTTGGAATCTTGTATAATCATTTTGCAAGCCGCAGCCTTTAGTGATTACAATCCAACATCAGGGCTGCTCGAATTTACTGGGCGGCGCGTTCGGTCTTCTGAGAGAACACTTCAACTTGGACGGAAAGATTTCGCGCACGGGAGATGATAAGCCGGAGGTTGCGGATACGACGCAACCTTTTGCGGCGTTGAGTAGCTCTACCGCCAGCACGCTTGAGCCGTCAAGAGAATTGAGCATGTGGCTGCGCGCTCTGCGCAGTTTCTTCCACGTCGGCAATCATCCCGCTACTGATAAAGACCGCGAAAATTTCTTCAAACGCGATTGGACAGATGAAGTCCGCATCACGCGCAGGGCCTTGCAGCAAAGCTCTCAACTCGCGCTCCGTATCATCGCCGCGCAAAAAAGCGACGCGCCTCTGCTGGTCGAAGCTGAAACAGTAAACGCCCTCAACATCTCTGCCGGTATCGAAGCGCAGGCAGAATCTTCTGCGGCAACAGATGATACCCAACTCGTCGCGCTGACCGAAATTTTAAGCGACGCTGGCGGTCTCTGCGATGCGCTGCTCGAATCGCCTAACGTAAGCTTTCATGCTTGGGCCAGCATCGGGAAGATACTCGCGCGCGATCTTGATCGGACAAGCACGGCCCCCGGCCTTGAGAGGCTTGCAAAGCATCAGGCTCACGCAAGTCTTCAAGCTCCTCTGCTTGAGCTGACGCGCGCGGGCATTCAACCGCCTGCGCTTGCCACAGACATGCTCACAATCTTCGGCGACCTGTCGCTCATGCTCGAACGCTTGCGCTTTATAGAATCCCTGCTCAAGAGCGACCAGCCTCTCAAACACACGCTTCCAATCTTTACACTCGTGCATGAAGAAACGCGTAACCTGCTGGAGTTCATAGAGCGGCGCGCTCTTCGCACGGAAGGTCTTGAAAAGCCTGTCTCTGAAGCTCTGGACGGGGCAAACTATGCAATCACGATGGAGTTGCGCAAGGTCTTTTCACACGAGCTGGTGGGCCTTAGCTCAGCGCGGCAAGCGCCGCCCATCTACGTCAAAGTCGAAAACGCTCATGGACTCTTGCGCGATTGTTTTCAGCAATCCACAGTCACGCTCGCACAGCTCTTCGACCCCAGACTTGACGGCGCGCAGCTCTTCGACGCCTTTCAAAATAAGCTTCAACAATCGCTCACCCTGCGCAAAGATTTGTGGTCCACCCTGCAACTGATTAGACGCGCGCGACAGGAGCGAGACCTCTATCCGGTTGCGCCGCTGCTTGAGCATCTCAACGCTTTTCGTCAGGGCGGGATGCGCTATCTGATGTATAAGGATTGGGAAGCGTGCGAGCGTTTCATTGACGAAGTTTCAGCCGCGCGCGGCGCAGTCGAACTCGCGCCCGTGCTGCATCGCTTCGATGCCTACCTCGAAACTCTCTTCGGCCAGATCAACATGCGAACAGTGCTGGCTGATTATCCGTTTGAAGCCCCAACCGAATAATATCACTACCGGCTCACTGCGCGATGAACTGGGAAGCGAGCGAGCCGAATTGCCCGAATGAAGAGCGAGTCTTACGCTCGAACCCGCCTTCGACCATTCTGGTTTCCGTCAAGGCATAAGCCAGCCTGTTCAGGGCGCGCTCAAGCTCCGGGTTGTTTGCGGGACGCTCGCGCACGCCGCGTTGCGCTGCAACGGCATTGATGAAACGGCGCGTCGCTTCATCGTTCCTTGTATATGTGGCTGCGAGAGCAGGAGTGTCCGAAGAGGTTAAACGGGATGCCAGTTTGAATGTTTCTGATGAATCGAGCGTCTTGCCCTGCGAGCGCGCTTGCAGGCATTGGCGCACGTCTTCAATCGAACCCATGATGAGACGGCCTGCGACGAAACTTGCCGCGCCGCGCTTTGCATCTTTTGTATAGAGAAGATCGGCGTCGCCTATGCGCTCCTTCGTGGGAGAGTTTGTGGCGAGACGTTTGGAGACGAAATCGCGCAAAGTCCGCTCGTCGAGAACTTCTACGATGATAACAGTTCTGTCGCCCCTCTGGTCCAGCCGCGCCGTAGTAATCTCCGGGCCGATGGAATGCAAAAAAGTATCTGCGTTATCAATGCCAAAAGATTTGACGGTAGCGTCTAAAACGGTCGTGACGAGAATGGCATTAAGCGCACCGAGCTGAGTTGAGAGAGAAGTGTTCAAAGCTTCCCACGCTGCCTGCGGGTCGCGCGTGTTATAGCCGGAGGCTGAATAAGTGTCGCCAGGCAAAAAATCTTTTCCACCAAAAGTCGCAACGGATGAGGGAACAAACGCTCCCTGTAGTCGTGTTGCCACTCCATTTTGAATCGCCAGAAAATAGCGATCCTCAATCGTGCCGTTCGCAAGCCTTGCGCTCCAACCCGCGCCGCCGAGAATCTTGTTTGTAAGCTGCGGCAATAAACTCGCCGCGCCGCTTTGAAAGCGCGGGTCTGAAAATATTTGACTGACGTAAAACGGGGCAGAGAATTCAACCAGCCGCGCCGCGCCCTGCGGCGAGACGAAGCCGAATGCGAGCGCGCCGTCTCCTTCGACACGGTTGCGCATCTCCTCCAACAGCGCACTGCCCGACAAACTCGGACGCTCGCCGCGATGAACTGCCAGACATGCGCGCACAGCCCCTTCGTCGTTGCCGATGACGGCGACGCTGCCCGTGACGGCTGCGATGATGCGCCTGTCTGTGTTCGGCACGCTCCAGACAATCGCCTCCACCCCATCCATCGTCTCATGCGTGGCCGCAGGATTATTATAAGCTCGACGGGCAAAGTCGCCGATAAGTTTCTCAACGGCGGCGCGTGCCCGCGTCTCACTTGAATGAGTTTCCACGACGACTGCATAACGCGGCTTTAACTTCAGCGTGTCGCCTGCGTCGGCTGCTCCGATTCCAAGCACCGTGACAGCAACCTGCGCGCGAGAGAGAACGACCACATCAGCAGGACCAATCCCTGTCCATGCCGCCAGACGGCTCAACCATCCGATGCGGCCCATGTCAGAGCGGATTCCGGCGGCAGGCGCAAGTGCTTTCCATGCGTCGGTCTGCACGATGGCATTCGCAATCTCAGGAAGGTTGTTGGCCTCCAGATAGACGAGCGAATCGCCCGGCACGTAAGCCGCCATGTTGACTCGCTGCGGGCGGTTCCACCACAGCCAGAAGCCTGCGAGGAGCGCAAGGATGATGACGATTAGAAGAACCCGGCGAATGACTTTCATCGTCAAGCATCGTAACTGCAAAAGAAGGAAAAAGTAAAAAGCGGAAAAGTTAAGCCATGATAAGAGCGATGCTGATCCGGGAATCCGTTTGTCTCGCGCCTGCTCAATAGTTGCTTCTCTTGCGCTGCGATTGAGCCGTGAAAATCGGGCAGATTCAGACTCGATAATTTCTGGAAGTGGCGACACGGATTTCCAGAAAGTCTTCCAACAAATTCCTCATTCGCCTTAAAAGGGCGGTTTATACCTTTACTCTTCAAAGAGTTAAACAATTAAAAATAACGATTGACAAGGTTTGGCCTGTGGTGTAATCTCTTAAGCGAGGTGGACAGACGCTCCCACCTGAGCGGAGGCGAGCAAGCCTCTTTGATTGCCAACTCGGACGCCGAAAACACAAGCCAGCGTCGCCTTCTTTGAAAGTCAAACGATAAAGGCACACTCCGCGCGAGCGGAGGTCGCAAAGCCTACGGGAGTCAGACCGGAAGAGGTTTGATCTTGGCCGGGTTTCCGAAGTGAGACATTCGAACCAATCACACATTCAAGCTCAACCCGCACCTGCGCTTCCATACGCTTTAACATCTCAAAGCAGTTCACTGTCACAGGCATCGCCCTTCTCCTCCACGACAGCCGAGACTTTGATTGAGGCTGAATCAGACATGCAGGCTCGTTCCAATCACACATTGAAATCAGCAAGTCACGCATCGCAATCGAAACTCGTGCGCGGGAAGCTCACCAGAGCGCGCAAAGCCCGCTTACGTCTTCGGCAGCAACATCGCAAGCGTCTGGAAGAGACGCGAGGAATCACTAAATCATGTTGAAACGAAGTCAGAACAAGAAAGCCTTGGTGGGTCTTGACATCGGGTCAAGCTCCATCAAAGCCGTAGAGCTTCAGGGCCGCAACGGCGATCTCAGTCTGGTCAATCTGGGTTGGGAAAATGTTCAGCCCGATTCAATCGTTGACGGGCAGATCATGGAGCTGAACGCCGTCTCAAACGTCATCGCAAACATCTTCCGCGACCAGAAGATTAAGACAGAGCGGATTGCTGCGGGCGTGAGCGGACATTCCGTCATCGTCAAGAACGTCGTCGTCCCGAAGATGAGCGAAGAAGAGTTAGCCGAATCCTTTACATGGCACGCCGAAGAGCATCTTCCATTCGACATCGCGGACGTGAGCCTTGACTATCAGGTGACGGGCAGCACCGCAGACGCGCTGAGCGTTTTGATGGCAGCTTGCAAGCGCGAGCGCGTGGCGAGTCTGAAGCAGGCGATTCAGCTTGCGGGCAAACAGCCAGCCGTCATAGACGTTGACGCATTTGCGCTTCAGAACTGCTACGAAGTGAACTATCAGCCGCAGCCGGGCCAGATCGTCGCGCTCCTTAACATCGGAGCTTCCACGATCAACATCAACATCCTGAACGGCGCAAACTCTGTCTTCACGCGCGACGTTTCAGTGGGCGGCAACCAGTACACGCAACTCTTGCAGAAGGAGTTGGGTTTGACGTTCGAGCAGGCAGAAGGCGTAAAGCGCGGGATGCCTTTGCCGGATGATGTTGAGAAGCGTTCCGTGCAGCCGATTCTTGAGACTGTCTCTGACATTCTCGCTCTGGAGATTCAGAAGACTCTCGACTTCTATCGCACGACAGCCGAAGAGGGTAACAACGGCGTGCAGAAGATTCTGCTCTCCGGCGGCGGCTCAAAGCTTCCGGGTTTTGCAGATTATTTGTCGAAGCGTTTTGAGATGCCTGTCGAGATGTTCGACCCCTTCCGCCAGATTCGCGTTGACAAGAGCCGTTTCGATCCAGAGTACATGCGCGAAGTTGTGCCGGAGATGGCAGTCGCCGTCGGGCTGGCTTTGAGAGGAGTGTAGGAAGAGATGATTAAGATCAATCTACTAGAGTCCGTAACGGACAATCAGGGCAGCGTGGCCGCCGTCGAACAGAAGGTGACCAGCCCTCTAATTCAAACCCTCCTGCTCTTTCTGGTCGTGATGGGACTGCTCACGGCAGGCATGGCTTACGATTATGTAAGCTCGCGCTGGGCCAAAGAAGCCGCGCAGAAGGAGCTGGACAAACAGGAACGCATCTATCAGGAAATGCTTGCCGTCACAAAGCAGCAGGAAGAGATTAAGAAGAAGACGCAGGACATACAGGTTCGGATAGATGCCATACAGCAGTTGCGCGCTTCGCAGCAGGGACCAGTCGCTGTTCTCAAAGAGATCAAGGACCGCTTTGATAACGTGCCCGGCCTGTACCTGAAGAGCGTTGAACAGAAAGACAAAGAGCTGATCATCAAGGGCGAGTCGCCGAACGAACAGTCTGTCACCAATTTTGGTAAGAGCCTTGAATTTTCCAACGGCCTCTTCTCAAACTTGAACATCGAGACGGAGCGTCAGATTGTCGCGCCTGTCGCGCAGAAGGGTGCGCCCGCTCCTCAGCCGGGCGACGAAGAGATGCCGAAGCCCGAAGTGGTCAACTTCACAATCAAGTGTACTTACAACCCGACTGCTAATGCGCCCCAGCCGCAGCAAGCTCAACCGCCTAGCCCAACCAATCAGGTGGCTCAAAAGTAGTTGCCAACCGACCCCATGCTTCTTAAGAGGAGAAGCGGAAGCGAGAGCCTCAAGCTCTCACAAACGTCAACCGGAAGAAGCTAACAGGAGCTGTGATGAAATTAGGAAACGTGCTATCGAAACCCTGGTACTTAAAACTCGCCGTCTTTGTCGCGCTGGCTCTCTTTGTCTATGCGGGCTTCTGGTATTTGGTCACGCGCAGCACTCGCGCCGAGACGAAAGAGATTAACGACAAGATTGCCGTGTTGCTTCCGAAGAACGCGCAGGCGCAGATTGCCAAGCAGCGTCTAAACGAATTTCAGGCTGCTTATAAAGCGAGGCAGCAGGAGTATGAAGAGTTGAAAGCTCTCCTGCCTGAGCAGCGCGAGCTGACCAGCGTCTTGCAGGGCGTTCAAGATCGCGCTCGCTCGTCCAGCATCTCGCTGCGCCGCTTCTCGCCAAAGGATGATTTCCAGCAGGACTTCTACAACGGCAAGAAGATAGAGATCGGTGTCAACAGCTCGTTTGCGGGCCTTCGCAATTTCTTCGAGCAGATGGCTCACTACCAGCGCATCGTCTCAATCACGAATTTCGAGATTAAGCAGATGGACAAAGAGGCGAAAAACAAGACCGTTGACGCCAAGTTTGACATGACTGCTTATTACGTTTCGGCTGAGAAGCTGCAAAAGTCTCCGCCCGCCGTGCCTGTCAATCAGATGACACCGGGGCAAGCGGCGCAGACCGTGAAGCCGACCATCGCCGCTCCGCCAAATCCGAACGTCACTGTCCAGTAACCTTGACCACACATCTGCCGCGCTCATCACAGCAGCGCGCCTGACGGGAACAGACTATGAGGCACTATACACAGATCATTCGCTACACAATCACGGCCAGCTTGCTCTGCGGCGCGTTCGCCATCGCGGGAGCGCAAGCCACAGTTAAGGCTCAGGACAAAAAGGACGAGAGCGCGAAGCAGGAAGAGACGAAGAAGACGGATGAGAAGCGCGACCCGTTTGCTAAAGGGCGCGATCCGTTTGTGAAGTATCGTCCGCCTGTTGTGCGCCGTGCCGTCAAAAAAGTGCCTGAGCCGGTTGCGCCGCCTTCGATTCAGGACCGCATTGATCGCTACAAAGCGCAGAAGCTGGCGGCGATGACCGCGCATCTGCCTGCGCCGAAGCCGACCACCGCGCTGCTCTTGAGCGAGCTGTCGGTGACGGGCATCTTCCGCACGCCTCGCGGCTATGCGGCGATGGTCGAAGCCTCGCCCATCAAACTCTCTTACGTGGTCTATCCGGGCGAGACGTTCTTTGACGGCCAGCTCGTGGCTATCGAAGAGAATCGTCTGGTCTTTCGTCACGAGTCTCGCTGGACCGATGGCCGCC